>DASRPK010000001.1:0-4513 GCA_035646395.1 Gemmatimonadaceae bacterium
CGACGCACAGGTGAATCGCGATCGCAACCTGCGACTCCAGTATCTCGCCGGTCTCGGCGTGAACAAGTACGAGCAGGCGCAGATTTATTCCGAGATCCTGCAGTATCGCGCTGTGCCACCGAATCTCTTCGTGGGATCGCCGGAACGGCTGCAGGCGTTGTCGACGGCGATCATGAATCGGTACTAAACTGCGAGAGTCGAGTCTCGATTCTCAACCCCGAAGGGGCATGAAGCTTTCGACACATTTCCTTATTGCACTGGCATATTGCGGATTGGATTCAACGCTCATGCGAGCGCAGGAACCGGCGACCGCACCTGGTCAGACCGGAACGTTGTCGGTGTTCCTCGATTGTAATGATGGCTGCGACACCCAGTACATTCGCACCGAAATCGCCTATGTGAACTGGGTTCGTGATCGCACGGTCGCGGATATTCACGTGCTGGTCACCTCACAGGACGCGGGTGGTGGTGGCGACCAATACACGATCGCGTTCATCGGACAGCGCACCTTTGCCGCGCGCGGTGACACACTCACCTTCACGACGAACGCCACGACCACCGACGACGAAGAGCGGCAGGGATTGACGCGTACACTCGCGTTAGGTCTCGTACAGTTCGTGGCGCGGACCCCGGGTGCGCAGTCGCTTCGCATATCAATGCGACAGGGCCTTGAGACCGGCGGACCCGGCTCGCAGACGCTGCCGAGCAGCGACCCATGGAAGGCCTGGGTGTTCGAGATTGACGTGAGCGCCGATTTCAGCGGCGAGCAGAATTATCGCAATCGGGAAGTCGAGGGTGAGTTCTCGGCGAACCGCACAACGGGTGAGTGGAAGGTCGACCTGGAATCGCGTTACGACTATTCGAGCGAGCGAGCGATCGACCAGGACTTCGACTCCGTGGGGAACGTGGTGGAAGCGGACACCATCTACGATCGGCAGCGGAGCTGGGGCACCGACCTGACCGTCGTGAGGAGTCTCACTAACCACTGGTCGACGGGTATCGTGAGCTCGATCGGGTCCGAGACCTTCCGCAACCAGAAGTTGCGCGTCGAGTTTGCGCCGGCCGTGGAATACAACGTCTTCGACTACACCGAAGCGACGCGACGCTATCTCGCCCTCCAATTTGGTGTTGGCGTCGATGCCTTCGTGTATAAGGACACGACGATCTTCGACAAACTGCGCGAAACGTTCCCCGTTTATATCGCTGCCACTGAATACGCTACACGCCAGCCATGGGGCGACAGCAACGTCCGGCTCGAGCACCGCGGCTACCTGAACGACGTGAGCAAACGGAGCACGGAATTGTCGGGCGACCTGAGTGTGCGCCTGTTCCGCGGGTTCAGCGTGCGATTTGGCGGGAGTTACAGCTGGATCCACGACCAGGTGTATCTGCCGAAAGGAGAGCGTGACCAGGCTGACGTACTCCTCCGGCGCCGGGCGCTACTCACGGGCTACGAGTACAATGCATTCTTTGGGTTCACCTATACCTTCGGATCGATTTTCAATAACGTGGTGAATCCAAGATTCTTCTAGGAAGCAGGAGGCAGGAAGCAGGAAGCAGGAATGGTGAGTGTCCCTTCGGGACACCTTGAAGCATTTAACGCGCGTAGCGCGAGTCCGACCCTGCTTCCTGCTTCCTGCTTCCTGCTTCCTGCTTCCTCTTCCTGCTCTACTTTCGAATCGCCCCCTGCGGGATCGCCGCACCATCATGCCGCGGCTCGGACGCACCGAAATGAACCCCACCCGCGCTCATCACCGCCTGGCCGCGGCCGAAGGTATCCGTCCGCAACGGGACGACGCGTACCTCGTGGCCTAACGCTTTCAAGGCATTGCGCGTCGATTCCGGCACCAGCGCCTCGACATTGACGTCGCACCCACGGAAGGAGTTCTTGACGAAGCGGCCCGCTTCCAGCGCCTGCTGAATCGTCATGCCGTAGTCGGCGATGTTGGAGACGAACTGGGCGTGGGCCTGCGATTGCGTCCAGCCACCCATGATGCCGAAGCCGATCCGGACGCCGTCCTTCTCCATGAACGCCGGGATGATGGTATGCAGCGGGCGCTTCCGGGGCGCGAGCGTGTTGGGGTGATTGGCCTCGAGCGTAAACAGCGCGCCGCGATTGTGGAGCGTGAAGCCTGCCTTCGGCGGTACCAGGCCGCTGCCGAACGCGGAATAGACGCTCTGGATCAACGACACGATGTCGCCCTCGGCGTCGATCACCGTGAGGTAGATCGTGTCGCCTCCGTGCGCGCCTTCCAGCCCGGCGATCTGCGCCGGCATGACGTCGCACGCCGCCTTCATCATGTCCAGCTTTGTTGCGCGATCAGTCGCGTGTTCGCGCGACAGCATCTGTGCGACCGGCACCTTGCTGTACTTCGGATCGCCGATGTAGCGCAGCATGTCGGCGTAGGCGAGCTTCTTCGCCTCGATCATCACGTGCATGGCACGGGGATCGTGAAATCCCCATTCGCCGAGCGGGTACCGCTCCATGATGTTGAGCATCATGAGCGCGGCGATGCCCTGGCCTTGCGGCGGGAGTTCGTACACCGTCCAGCCGCGATACGTGGTCTTGATCGGTTCCTGCCATTCGACCTGAAATTCGCCCAGGTCGTCGGGCGTGAATGTGCCGCCGGCCGTTTTCGAGAGCGACAGGATGGCTTCAGCCGTTGGACCCTTATAGAAACCATCGCGCCCGTGTTCGGCGATTCGTCGCAGCGTCGCCGCCAGGTGCGGATTCTTGAAGACTTCACCGAACTTCGGAGGGCGATCGCCGAGGAAGTACGTCGCCTTTGCTTCCGGCGTGGCTGACAGCTTCCGTTCCTGTTCTCCCCATTCGCCGGCGATGACCTCGGTCACGGGGAATCCGTTTTCCGCATACCAGATCGCGGACGACAACAATTCGGAGAACGGCTTCGTCCCGAACCGGCTGCGCATGGCGTCCCACCCGCCCACGGCGCCCGGCACCGTGACCGAGAAGATGCCGTTGTTAGGCATCCGGTTCAATCCGCGCTCGGCAATGAGCTGTGGAGTGAGGCCTGATGGTGCCCAACCGGATGCATTCAGGCCATGAAGCGTTCCGGTCTTCGCCTCGTAGATGATCGCGAACAGGTCGCCACCGACGCCGTTCATGTGCGGCTCCACCAGGCCGAGTACTGCGTTCGCCGCGATGGCCGCGTCGATGGCGTTTCCACCGCGGTCGAGAATCTCCGCGCCCGCCTTGGCCGCGAGTGGCTGGCTTGCCGCCACGATCCCGAGTGTGGTCGTGACGATAGACCGACCAGGTGTCGGCAGGGGATTCGTCGTCGCCTGAGCGGCGCTCACGTCCGACGGGAGCACAAAGCGCAAAGCGCAGAGCGCAAAGAGGAAACGGCGATAGTCACGATGACGCATTTCGGCTTTGCAGTTTGGGAGAAGCTTGAGGACAAGAAGACGGGATCCCTTTGCGCTTTGCGCTTATCAGCTCACAAACCGAGTTCGATCTGCGCCGCGCCGCCGAGTGTCATTGTGCTGTGTTGCGGTGCGGCCTGCAGCGTGCCACGAAAGCCGCAGCCACGCAATGTCGTCTTCATCGCTCGCAGCGCGATCTCAGGCCGGTTGTTGACCTGGCTCAGATGACACAATACAAGATGGCGCAATCCGCGGTGCGTGCTCTCACGGGCCATCAGGGCGCATTCCGCGTTGCTGAGGTGCCCGTTAGGTCCTGAGACACGTTGCTTCACGGACCACGGATACGGCCCCGCACGGAGGAGCTGCGAATCATGGTTCGACTCGAGCAACAACATGTCGCAATCGCTGAAGCTGCGGATGAAACGTTCGGTGAGGTGCCCGATGTCGTAGGCGATCCCGACCCGTTCACCGGTGGACTTGACCGTGGCGACAAGTGAAATCGGTTCGCGGGCATCGTGAGGCGCCTTGATGAAGCGGATCGAGAAGTCATCGAGCTGCACTTCGGTCTTCGCGTCGACGATGTGTTTCACGACGCGCTTTTTCTTTCGCGAACCATCGGCTGTGGTCGATCGCGGCTCAATCGCGACGGACATCGGGATGGATGCCTCGCCCATCCGCCCCCTGCCATCTGCCATCCTTCTTTGCTCAGAGCCCTTCGCTTTCAAGGTTCCCGCCGTGGCGTAAACCGGCCAGTTGTATCGCCGGGCCGCTGCGCCCGCGCCGCGCACATGATCGGCATGTTCGTGCGTTACGATCAGCGCGCTCACTGACTCCGGAGCCACGTCGACCGACTTCATGCGCCGGACGAGCTCCCGCACTCCGAACCCCGCGTCCACGAGAATCCGCTGGTGGGGCGTTTCCAGCAGGATCGCGTTCCCTTCGCTGCCGGAGCCGAGGACGTGGACTCTCATCGCTTGTCCGCGACCGAACGTTCCCAGGCGGCGGTGAGTTGTCGCCGCGCCTTCTCCGTCAGTTCCACATTCCGACGCTTCATTGCCCGTCCGGCTGTTTCCAGAAACGCTTGGAGGTCCCAGAGCCTGGTGTCGTCGAGTCCCCAGGCAAACGGCGG
>DASRPK010000002.1:0-3074 GCA_035646395.1 Gemmatimonadaceae bacterium
GAACCACGAGTGCGGGTTCGTCAGCCGCACGTTCACCAGCGTGCCCTGGATGGTGATCGGCTTCTGCATGTCGTAGTGAGCCGCGAACGAGTGATGCGCCACCAGGGGTGCCGCGGCGCTCGCGGACAGCATCAGCGCAAGTACATAGTGTGGCTTCCGCCTTAAGGCGGAAGCTACAGTCACATGCTTCATGGAAAACCTCTGCTCGCGCTGATGATCCTCGGATTCGGACCCGATGTCGAGTGCCGTGTCACGGCCGGTGGCCGTTCAACGTGCCGGATGGCGATAGGTGTAGGTCAGGCCGAGCGCGCCCAGCAGTGCCATGGTCCCCGGAGCGAGCACCGGGGTCGCGCCTTTCATCGCTTCCCAGAAGAGGCGGAAACCCGAGGCATCCGGTTGCAGTTCGAGCTCGAATTCGACGTTGCCCTGATAGTGCAGTCCAAGGCCAAACATGCCGCTGGCGATGAATGCGACCATCGCAAGCTGGAACGTCCTGACGCCGGCTGCGGACGGCCGGATCGACAGCACGGCCAGGACGACACACGCAATCGCAATCAGCACCAGCGGCGCTTTCTGCCAGGCGTCCTCGGTGTGCTCGAGGAGCACCAGCTCTGCGGCCGTCCCGACAGAGCCAAACAGGAACAGCGCCGCGAGCACTCGGCGGAGGAAGGCTGCGTCGGGCATCGTGCCGGGGCGATCAGTTCAGCGTGACGTAGCGCTCGAGCCGCGCGACTTCCTTCTCGTCGACGTACTTGCCGATCTCACGCCTGAACTGCTGGATCGCCTTGTAGGGCCTGTACTCCTTGAACTCGCCCAGCATGCGCTGCCCCATCCCGGGAATGGTCAGAATGTCCGCGTCGCTCGCCGTATTCAGGTTGATGGGGACGAACACGTACTGCTCGAGGCGGTCGAGTTCCTTGTCATCGACGTATTTGCCGATTTCGCGCCGGAACTGAGCCAGCGCGCGATACGGCCTGTACTCCTTGAACTCGCCGAGCATGCGCTTCCCGAGTCCGGGAATCATCATGATTTCAGCGTCCGATGCCGTGTTGAGATTGATCTGCACGAACAATCGGCGATAGACGTCCGTTCGCTGCTCGGCGCTGAGCGACTGCCCAAGCGCCGTATCCAGCTCGGTCATCTGCAGAAACGGCCGCCGGGACATGATGGTCTTCACGATCGCCGGCGTCAGGCCTGATACCGAGAGCAGTTGCTTTTCGGACGCCGTGTTCACATCGAGCACGTCACCTCGCCGGCCAGCCTGGGCCTGGAGACCGGCCGGCACGATCAGGGCGAGAGCGAGCAGAGCGGAGAAGAATTTCAGACGGTCCATGGTCACTCCTAGAATCTGAGCCTGACGCCCGCCTGAACCAGCCGCGGACTACCAGGGAGAATCCCGCGCGTGCGATCCACGATGTACAGCTCATCGAACAGATTCTTCACGGTCACGAACAGTGTCGATTGTCGAAGGGTGTAGTTCAGGGCGGCGTTCCACACGGTGTGGCTGTCGATCAGGCCGCGCTGTCCGTCCGCGGTCGGGTCCAGCGTGTTGAGATCGTCGGTGAACTGATCGCTGGTGGTCACGGCCTCGATTCGGCCGTCGAACGCAGCGTGGGAGTAACCGGCACCGATGACGGCGATGTGCTCGGGCGCGTACGGCAGCCGGTTGCCACTGACGCTGACGCTGCCAAAACCGGAAATGTTGCTGAACCGCTGCCCGGTGAACTTCGAGACCGGCAGATATGTGTACGACAGGCGGACGTAGACGTCGTGCGCGGAGCGCGTTATCGGTGCGCTATCCACCTGCGCTCGGAGTTCCAGGCCCTGATGCAGCGTGGCCCCTCCGTTGGTCAGCGTGGCGCCGACGCCGCCGGCAAGGCTGGCCGGAACAATCTGATTCTCGTAATCCATACGGAACACGGTCGCATCGACGCTCACGCCTGGACGGAGGGCGCTGCGAATGCCCGCTTCGTAATTCCAGCTCAGTTCAGGATCGAGGTCGATGACGCCACCCGTGTTCGAGATGATGTCTTCGGTGCGCGGAGGCGCAAAGCCACGGTGAACCCCCGCGAACAGCGTTGCCTGCTCTCCGGTCGTGTGAGAAACGCCAATTCCGGGAATCACCCGCGTCAGCTCCGTGTCACCGGTCACGCCGGTGCCCGCGTTGGCCAGCCGGTTCGTGCGCTCGTACTGGACGTGCTCCAGCCGCACTCCTGGAGTGATGGTCCAGCCACCGAGCAGAAAACGGTTCTGCACGAACCCGGCATAGGCGGAGTTCGTTCGAACGTTGCTCTCGACGAGGACACCCGTTCGGGCGGTCGGCGAGTCGCCGTTCTCCTGCAGGCGATCCTGGTTTTCGAAGTGGGCGCGTACGCCGAGGTCCGTTTCACTCGTGACCCCGAACGCGCGGTGGTACATGGTGACCCGCGGCTCCACGCCCCACGCGTAATACTCGCGCAGGCGCCCTTCGTTGCCGCAGGTCGTGTTCAGATTGGACATCCCGCCACAGAGCGGATCCGCCGAGTCGTTGGGCCGCTGCCCCGAGTTGCTTGACTGACGCCACCAGTGCCGTCGAAAGGAGCTCCAGTACACCGTGCTGGTCATCGCCGCGTTGCCGCTCACGGCGAATGCATGCGTCGCCGAGGCGCCATAGCGGTCGGCGTAGAAGAAATCGTTGCGGAATGGATTCGCGCGCGCGTCGGCCGTGTATTCATCCAGGCGCAGCCCCGAATAGGTGACGTTCGAATCCTCGCTGTAGTAGTTGCCGCGGAACGTCCACGTCTGGCTGGCGCCGACACCTTGCACGACCTTGCCGTTGACGTCGTTCAGCTTGAATTCCAGATTCTCGCGGGAGCCGTCCCCCTGCTTCCGCATGTAATCGACCAGGAAACCGGTTCGATCGACTGTGGCCCCGTACGAACCATGGCCATTGAAGTAGTCGCGATTTCCACCCGTCAGCGTCAACGAGCCGGTCGGCCGGACGGGTGGCTTCGGAGTGAGGTAGTTGACGGCACCGCCGACGGTTTGCGGGCCGTACGCGATCTGCGCGCCACCCTTCAGGATTTCGAGTCTCT
>DASRPK010000003.1:0-4766 GCA_035646395.1 Gemmatimonadaceae bacterium
CCGAGATGGGCAGCGGGAGCACGCCGCGGAACGGGGCCGGGCTGATTGCCACCGACGCGGAGGCGAGGCCGCGCCCCGCAAGAATCATGGTCAGCAGGCCGCCGAAGGAATGGCCGATGATCACTGGCTTCCGATCCAACCGTCGGACGATCGCCTCCTCGTAGTCGGCAATCTCGCCAATCCCCTTGCCGGCGAATACCTCAGGGTGCTCTCTGGCCTCGGCGACTGTCTCGGGATCGTCGGGCCAGCCTGGTGTCAACCCCACGTAGCCGGCCTCCTCGAACAGCGTCACCCAGCGATCCCAGCTCGAAGGCAGCAGCCAGAGTCCGTGCACGAAGACAACGGGTGTGGCGCCTGAGGCGTTCGCGCGCTCGACCTGCGTGGCCTCGTGCTCAGTGATGGTGCGTTCGGTGGTCACGTTCTCCTCCTCTTCCCGTCCCCGGATTCGGTCGCGTCCATCACGAAATACCGTGAGCCGCGCGGACGCGATGACGCGTTTCACGCGTTGAATTCGTGGATTCCGAATCAGTTGCGAACTTGCAACGGCACATGCCGTGCCGGCCATTGATGAATGACCACGAGCGCGACATCCGCTGGCGATCCGATTCCTCCGGACTGTGAACTCATCAGAGTCCGCGTGTCCGAGCTGAAGCAGCTGTTCAACGCCATCGATCCGTCACCGTTCCGCGAACGGGATCTCGATCCGAACGCCGAGGAATTCATCACGGATTGGGCGAAGGAGGCGTCACCCTCGGCAACGTTCGGGCTCGCCGTGCACCTGGACCGGCCGGTAGGAATGCCAAATGAAGCAGCGGAGCTTGGCGACGCCATTCACGAGTTCTTCCGTCACCGCGCCGACCGTTGGAGACGCCGGTTACGCGAGCTCTTTCGACGCGGGCGGACGAGCCTCGTCATTGGCCTCTGCACGCTCGGCGTCTCGGTGGCCGCCGGAGATTTCATCGGCCGCTTCTTCAGCGATCACATCGCCGCGATTCTCGAGGAAGGTCTGCTGATCGGCGGGTGGGTCGCCATGTGGAGACCCATGGAAATCTTCCTCTACGACTGGTGGCCGATTCGGGCAGAAGCGGCGCTCGCCGACAGATTGAGCCTGATGCCTGTGAGGATTTGGTACCGGCAGGACGGCAGCGCCGACGCGTGGCGGTCGGATTGGCCGGCCAGCTCGCCATCGGCGGTGTCGTCATGAACGGGTGAAGGCTACTTTGTAAAAATATGATCGTAATAGACTCAACATACTTGACGTACAAGAAAGCATGATCTAGATATTTTGGAGAGCATGAGAGAGGAGGTAACTGACCATGCTTGGAATGACCCGTTGGAACTCCGTCGACGATTTCTTCACCTTCCAGCGGCAGCTCGAGAGCGTCTTCGACCAGTTCTGGAATGAGCTTCCAGTTCGCACCGCCGCTGGCCATTCGCCATCCTTCCAGGTGACCGCCACCGACGACGGGTGGCGTGTTGACGTGCCGCTTCCCGGCATCGATCCCCGAAACGTCAATCTCGATGCGGCAGGTCACACCGTGACCATTCGCGCGGAGCAGCCGGCATCCGACGACACCGCCGCAATGCGATACGAACAGTCGTTTGCCGTCCCGCAGTTCCTGGACGTTGAAAAGATCAGCGCGTCCTACCGCCATGGGATGTTGCACTTGACGCTTCCCCTCAAAGACAGCGTCAAGCCACGCCGCATCCACATCGACGGCGTCACAGACCAGCAGAAACAGATCGCGCCGGCCGCGTAACACCTTCGCGGCCGCTGTGAACGCGTCCCGGCAGTGCCGCGCGGTTCCTCGCGCGGCGGCCGGGGCAGTTGCTCAGGAGGACGTCATGAGACGCATGGTGGGGATGGTGATTCTCGTTCTGGCACTGCTTCTTCCCGTTCTCGCCGCTTCGCAGCAGAAGACCGACGACGTCGCTGCCGCGGCTTCGTCGACCACTCAGGCATGTGCGGCAGAAGGCAACCGCCCGCTGCCTGCCGTGACTGCGGATTACGGGTGGCGTCTTCGAGCGTACGAAGAACTTGATTGCGCACTCGCCATTCTGGACGACGCACTCAAGGCAAACGGGAGCGTGATCACGCTGAGGCGCCAGGAGGTTGAACAAGCCCGCGCCCGTGTGTGGGCGGCGAGGGATGCAGCCGCCCGGATTGGACATTAACGGACACACGTCAACGCCACGATCAGTGAACAGACTGGAGGCCTTCAGGAGGAAACGATGATGAAGACACTGGTTTTAGCGTGTGCGATCGGGCTGCTGACAGCCATGAGCACGGCCACATACGCGCAAACGAGTGATGGTCGCCGCGCCGTTACGCCCAGCCACACGGTGCCGTCCGACGAAAACGGTGGAAGGGACCAGATCAAGTTCAGCCCCGTGCTGGTGGGAACGTGGAAGTCGGCTCCGGACGAGATGAAGCTGACAAGCGACTTCGACAAATCGGTGTGGGGTCCCGATGCCACTTCTGTCCGGATCCTCGAGCTGACAGTGCGGCCCAGCGGTGAAGGGACCCTTCGCGTCACGAAAAAGGTCGTGGACGGCAAGGGCCGCGTCGTGCCGGCGTCGATGTGGATCGAGGAAACGCAACTGAAACTTGGTGCGGTCACCCTTGGCGCTGGCACACGCCTCGACCACCAGGCGACAGTCGTCAAGGCCGTCCGTCGCTTCCCCGATGACCCCGGCTACCAGTGGCCGCTCGACGGCCTGCAGGTGAAGCTGGTCACATTCCAGGATGGCGATAACAACTCAATCGAAGTCCGGTACGACACACCAGAGGGTCGCGGGTCGTTCTGGGAAACGCTGCGGCGGCAGCGTCCCGCCTCCCGTCGTACGGCGAGCTGAGACCGTTCAAGCAAGGAGGACTCAATGGACCGATTGTTTAGCGCCTTACTGACGACGGCGCTGACCGTCGCCGGCACGGCGGTTCTCACCGCCGATACGGCTGGCAGCGTCGCTCAATACAGCTTCGTTGTCGCGAATGCACCGAAGGACTCCTTTTCGAGCGATGGCCGCATGCGTGTGCGCTTGATGCGATGGTCGACGGACGACGAGCGCCGCCGATTGATGGCCGCGTTGGACGAGCCCTCGAACGTCATCAGTGCCCTCCCGTATGTTGACGTCGTTGGTTACCTTCAGTGGCCAGGCGGCCTCGAACACAGCGTCCGTTATGCGCGGCAGACTGCGCGACCCGATGGCGGCACGGACATCGTCATGGTCGTCGAACGGCCACTCTGGCTGTGGTGGGATCCGACAGCCAGGTGGGCAGCGGACCAGCAGTTCACCGTCGTGCAGATCCGCATGAACAAGGGCGGCACTGGCGAAGGACGGATTGCCACTGGCGACGGTTTCATGCGCGACAGCAGTAATGGAATCGCGATTGCAGACACCACGAAGCCAGCACTTCTGACGGACGTGCGTCGCGACTCAGTAGGCAAATAGAAGCGCTCTCGCAGCAATCATGCCTGACGTCGGATTCGTACACGAAACGTCGCTCGGCAGCTTTCTTGCCGCGCTCGCTGCCGCCGAAAACGCTCACGGGACGGTTTCGGCCGCGGCGTTCGCGGCTGCGATGGGGACCTCGCTCCTCTTGAAGGCGGCTGCGCTGCCGAAAACCAGATCAGATTCCACCGGGGATCGGATGGCGCTCCTCGAGGCCGCCTCGGCACTCCGCGCCCTTCAGGCACAGCTGATCGAAACGATTGAAACGGAGACCGCGGTCAAAGTGTTCACCGCGCGGAGGATGCCAGAAGCCAGTCAGGTGCAGAGACGGGAGCGGGCAGCCGCGCTACAGGTGGCGCTGCAAGCCGCGGCGGATGTTCCGCTCGAAGTGATGCGCCTGTCGGTCGGAGCGCTCACGCAGGCCGAGAATGTTGCTGCGCACGGCAGTCAGGCCGCGTCACGCCACATTCAGCTCGCCGTTGCGTTGCTGCGCGATGGTTTCGATGGCGCGCGGGTGAACCTCGAATCGAAACTGAGCAGTCTGACCGATGCGTTGTATACCGCGACGGTCATCGACCAGATTCCCCGACTGAGCGAGGAGGCGACAAGAAGGGCGCGGGCCGCCGAGGAACTGGTGCGGCCACCCGCCGCCTGAAGCCGTGAGGGGACGCTGATCGATGTCGATCAACGTCCCCTGTCTCAGCCTGCCAGCCGTAGCCAGCGAGCGAAGCGAGCGGTTTTGGCGAAGGCTGGAGCTAGTGCCGCATCTGATTGGTGATGTCCTGCGTTTCGTAGACCTCGCAATGCGCACGCTCGCCGATGATTCCGTCACCACCGCCAAGACGCAGCGTTCGCGCCGGCATGACCCAGGGTTCGATGAACGACTCGGGATCGTGGATGGTCATCTCGTACAGGATCTCGTTACCCTTCCGCGTGAGCTTCTCGACGATGCGCATGTCGCCGGAATGGAAGAGACCGCCGCGTCCCAGCCACGTTGAATCAACGAAGGAAATCGAGTCGAGCACCAGCGTGTCGCCCTCCCAGTTTCCAACCGTGTATCCGAAATACGTCGCTTGTCGTGCCTGGTTGTCATTGTGTTTACGGCCGTCGATCGGGATATCGCGGAACTCGGTGTTTCCACCTCCGTAATCGGCATACTGCCGATAGAAGAAGATGATGTCCCTGTCGGTCTGGATAATCCGCGCGGGGGTGCCCTGACGCGGAATTCCCAACGGCTGACATGTCATGACGGGATCGAACTTGTTCGTCCACATGTCGAGTTCCTGGATCTTGTCCCAGTATTCGGGTTTGTA
>DASRPK010000004.1:0-2313 GCA_035646395.1 Gemmatimonadaceae bacterium
CTAACCAGCAGCGCGAGCTCCTCATGCAGCGATGCGCCCGGTGCCAACAACTGATTTGGTGAGTCGCTGCCCGCGACGACCTTTCCGCCTTTCGTTGTGAAGAGGCGGATGAACAGTTCCTGCCGTCGGCGGCTCTCGGCGAGGACCGGCATGTCCGCGCCTGTGATTGCATAACGACTCACGAGATCGGGCAGGTTCCATTCCTTCTGCTCCGCATCGGTCACACTCGAGAGATCCAGGCCCGCGGCATAGGTCGAGTCCAGGACTCGCGCGTAGGTCTCCGACTGCACGAGAGTTGGAACGAGCGTAATTCCGGTTCGCGCGAGCTTCGCCGCGGTACTGTCGAGCACAACGGAATCCAGCGTCGCCCATCCCCGCAGGAAGGTCATCCAGCCGCTGGGGAACTGTTCGTGCGCTTTGTACAACGGCGTCGGATCGGCGACGGTTGATTCGACGATCCCGGAGAGATGTTCGAGCGCGTTCACTCCCAGCTCAGCCGCCGAAACCGCGTCGACATAGCCGAGGTGTGCGGTGACCGGAATGTTATGTGTACGTGCCGCGCGAACGACCGCTTCCATGATTTCGCGCGTCGTGTGCGTGTACAGCTTGATCTGCGACACTCCACCTGCCGCCAGGCGCGCGACTACCGTGTCGGCGTCCGCCGGCGTTTGGAGCTCGACTTGTCCCGGCCACACGCGAGGTGACCCGGTCAGGGTTTCGCCGGCGAGGTACAACCGTGGTCCCCGAGGAGAATCCGCCGCGATTTTCCGGTTGAGACTCGTCAGGCGCTCCAGGTTGCCGCCAACGTGCCTGACGCTGGTGACGCCATATGACAGATACCGCGCAACAGTCGATTCACCGGCGTGTGCGTGTCCGTCGATGAGACCCGGTATGATCCAGCGCTCGTCGAGCGGAACGACCGTGGCGCCGGTCGGTATCGCGATCGAATC
This sequence comes from Gemmatimonadaceae bacterium, assembly GCA_035646395.1. Lineage (GTDB taxonomy): Bacteria > Gemmatimonadota > Gemmatimonadetes > Gemmatimonadales > Gemmatimonadaceae > JABWBJ01. The sequence goes on from DASRPK010000004.1 coordinate 951, forward strand.
GCGCGGGCCGAGGCTGACGATGTGGCCACCCGATTCAATGAGAACGGCGTTGGTGATTACGCGTCCCGTCCCGTCGAGGACAGTGGCGCCCACATATGCCGTTGTCGCTTGATCCTTGGGTGAACACGCGAGGACGAGAGCGAACGGAAGAAACTTGCGGAGTTGCATCGAAGAACGGGATCGGGCCGGCATGGTCGCGAGACGGTCATGAAGGATGGCGGAAAGCAGGCGCACTGGCGAGGTAGCTTAAACGGCCCCAGCTTCCCCCGCTAACCAGTGATCACGACGGTACATCCATGCTATCTCGCTCCGCCGTACCGCGAAGCATTTTTGCGGTCGCGTCGCTCGTGTTCCTTGCTGCGGCGTACCTCTCGCCGTCACATGCCTGCGCGCAGCAGCCAGCGATCACCGCCGCCGACATCCTCAGCGCTGCGTTTGTGCCGGAGCTCTCGGCATCGCCCGCGGGCAGGCACGTGGCGTGGGTCGCGAACCAGGAAGGAAAGCGAAACATCTTCGTCGCCACCGCACCAGATTTCCGCGCGCGTCAACTGACCGCAACAACGCGCGATGACGGCCAGGACGTCACCTCACTCTCGTGGACACCGGACGGTCGCACGCTCTTCTTCGTGCGCGGCGCGGCTGCCAATCGCGCGGGCGAAAATCCCAATCCTGCCAGCGATCCGGCCGGAGCCGAGCAGGCGATCTGGCGTGTGAGCGTGGAGAGTGGAGCAGCAGTGCGGATTGGCGAAGGGAGCGCGCCGATTGTCTCACCGCGTGGCGATGCGTTGCTCTTCCTGCGCGGCGGCGCTATCTGGCGGCTCCGACTCGGCGGTGCCGCGAACGCAACAGCGGAGCGTCTCTTTCGCGCCCGTGGCTCGTCAGGCTCGGTGCGCTTCTCGCCCGATGGAACGCGCATCGCCTTCGTGAGTGGACGCGGGACGCACTCGTTCATCGGCACCTACAACCTCGACAACGGCGCGCTCAAGTGGATCGCACCAAGTGTCGATACGGACATCGAGCCGGCCTGGTCATCGGATGGCACGCGGCTCGCCTTCATCCGGCGCCCCGCAGCACGGGCCCCGATGTTGTTCCGATCGGTGCGCGAGGCGGAGCCGTGGTCGATCCTGATCGCCGAGACAGCGACAGGTGTGGCTCGTCGCATCTGGGCGGCGGATCCTGGATTGGGAAGTGCATTCTGGGGAGTGACGGCGACGAACCAGCTCATCTGGACTGCCGACGACCGGATCGTGTTTCCGTGGGAGAAGACCGGGTGGGTGAGCCTCTGGTCGGTGGCCGCGTCAGGCGGCCGCGCAGTGCAACTCACCCCGGGGAATTTCGAAGTCGAATATGTGCGGCTGGCGCG
>DASRPK010000005.1:0-5056 GCA_035646395.1 Gemmatimonadaceae bacterium
GTTGAATGGGCATGACGTCGTCGAACTGGAGTTTCGCGAGATGGTGCAGCGTGCAGAACAGCCGGGAATCGATCGCCTGTACAAAGGGATGGGGATCACATCGTTCTTCGAGCGAGGGCGCGTGTGGCTGGATGCCACGACCCACCAACTGCGTCGCGGGCGGTTTGAATTTGCTGGCGTGCACACGGCGCTCGGGGCGCCCGTTGAACTGGTCGGCATCGAGTCCACATACGTCGAGAGCCGGTTCGGCATCCTCGTGCCGGAGCGCACCGTCGTCGAGTTCTACGAGAACCGGAAGTCGAAAGCGAAACCGGTCTTCGCGCTGGCGGCCCGCACGACGTATACCTACGGTGCGTTCAGACAGTTCGGCGTAACGACGGACGCTTCACTCAATCCTGACGAGCCGTAGCCGGCCGTTCGGATCGATCTCGAATATCTGGCTCTGCGTCACCCACTCGTCAGGACCGCCGGGGCTGACGGTGGTCACGACGCGGCGAACTACGCGCATCGGGTCGTTCGGCGACACGCGACTTCGGGCTTCCACTTCTTCCACCGTGTAGCTGCCGCCATCAGCGGTCGCCGTCGTCGTCCGCCGGACTCGCGTGCTCAGCGGTGGGCGGCCATCGAGGTTATGCACATCCTTCTGTGGGGCATATGTCTCGATCTCGACCTGCTCCTGTCCCTTTGTGCCGGAGCCGCGGATGACGTTCACTTCCTTGAGCGCGAGGTTCCCGTTGAGATCAGGTCGTTGAATCGTCCCTTCCTCGACCCGATCCGTTCCGGCTTTCCGAACTTCGCCGCGCCGTATTTCGATCGGCTTCCACCGCCCGTTGGCGTCGCGAACCAGTTGAGCCCCTTCGTACCGGACAACCTCGGGGCTGACCTGGCGTTCTGTGTACTCCGTGCGTTCGATTTCTCTGAGCGGCTCGTTGAGGCCAGGCAGCAGAAGCGTGGTGTCAGTTCGCCGCACGTCAGGTGCGAGCGATCGCGTCTCTGTTACCAGCTGCGACGTCAGCCGAAGACGGCCGTTTACGTCCGGAACCCATGTGCTGTGGACCCCGGTGTTTCCGTTGGGTTGAGTCTCCTCCCGGGATTCATTCGTCTCCGCCAGTCGCCGTTGCCCGTTCACCGTCCCTCGAAACACGTCCTGCCTGGTGTGCGTGGTATCGCGCGCCTGTGTCGTCTCGGTGACGACCTCTTCAAACCATGCCGGCCTGCCCTCGATGTCCCTGCCTTCAACGGTTTCGACAACAACCGTCCGGCCGGGTTCGGTTCGTGTCTGCATGCGCCGCTGAGGAGCGGCACCGCCGGCCGGCGTGTCGCTCTGCCATTGGCCGTATGCGATTGCAGAGGTAATGACAACGCAGAAACAGATGCATGCGGTGCGTGGAAAAACCATGACTCACCGTCCGACATACAGGAGTGCATATGGCCTGCCGCGGACGAACGGCTATCCGTCCTCCTTCCTGTTTTTGTCCGTCCACGACACCGCGCCCGTCATCGAACCAGTGCACCCCAGCTGGGTCCGCCCTGAGAAACAGCCCCTTCGCGGCGGCAGAAACTGGCAGGGAATTTGACGTAGCTAATGGCAGGAGCCGTTATGAAGACGTTCAGCCGTTCGGATCATCTGAAGCGCGTGGACGCGCTGCGGGACGAAATCGACATGTTCCGCCGTGTCTGCGATGGCGCAAGAGCCGACGCGCTGAAACGCCGTCAGCGGCGGAAAGCGTCACCGCGTCGGAGTCGTTGAGACAGGTGACGGGGCGCCCCTCATTTCCAAGCTGACGCTGCTGTGCAGTTGCGAACAGCCGCCAACCTGTCGCAAGTGGTAGGGTGGTGTATGGGTATGTTGATCACCTATCGAAGCAGTGGCTGGCGTGCGCTGCTCGGGCTCGCGGCAGTGCTCACCGCGAGCTTGTTTGCCGTTGTCGCGGCGGTGGCGTTGGTGATCATCGCGGCGGCTGTGGGGGTGGTCCGAGTCCTGGCGCGTGCCGTGTCACCGCTGTCGCGGCGGCATCCCACACCACCACCTCCGACACCGTGGCCCCAGGAGACGATCGAAGCAACGGTCGTCAATCCCCAGGGTGTTCGACGTGTGCGGCGCTAACCTGCCGCAGGAATCTGGGAGATCGTGGCTTCGGTTGTCAGCAAGAGCGACGCGATCGATGCGGCGTGCTGGAGTGCCGAGCGTACCACCTTGGCTGGATCGATCACTCCGGCGGCCACGAGATCCTCGTACTCCTCAGACTGCGCGTTGAAGCCCACGTTTCCCTTCATCTCCCTCACGCGCTGCACCACAGTCGCGCCCTCGTGACCGGCGTTCACGGCAATCCACCGCATCGGTTCTTCGATGGCACGGCGAACGATGTTCACGCCAACCTGCTCGTCGCCGGTCACTCGGAGCTGGTCGAGCACTGTCGACGCGCGCAGTAACGCGACACCGCCGCCGGCAACGATGCCCTCCTCGACTGCGGCTTTCGTCGCGTGCATCGCGTCCTCGACGCGTGCCTTCTTTTCCTTCATCTCGGTCTCGGTCGCGGCCCCCACCTTGATGATTGCAACGCCACCGATCAGTTTGGCCAGCCGCTCCTGCAGCTTCTCGCGGTCGTAGACGGACGTGGTGTCCTCGATTTGCGCGCGGAGCTGCTTCACGCGCCCTGCGATCGACGTGGAGGTTCCAGCGCCTTCCACGATCGTCGTGGTGTCCTTGTCGATCGTGATCCTCTTTGCCTGGCCGAGGTCCTCGAGCGTCATGTTCTCGAGCTTCAGACCGAGGTCTTCGGTGAGCGCTTTCCCGTTGGTCAGGACCGCAATATCTTCCAGCACCGCCGTCCGGTGATCCCCATAGCCGGGCGCCTTGACCGCCGCAACTTGAATGGTCCCGCGCAGCTTGTTGACGACGATGGTGGCCAGGCAGTCGCCGTCGATCTCCTCCGCGATGATCAGCAGCGGACGGCCGGCGCGGGCCACGAGCTCCAGTACCGGCAACAGGTCCTTCAACGATCCGATCCGCTTTTCGTGGAGAAGAATGACCGGATTCTCCAGGACGACTTCCATCCGTTCCGGATCGGTGACGAAGTAGGCCGACAGATACCCGCGGTCGAACTGCATCCCTTCGACCACCTCGAGGGACGTGTCCAGGCCTTTGGCTTCTTCGACGGTGATGACACCGTCCTTTCCCACCTTCTCCATCGCGTCCGCGATCATCCGTCCGATTGTGTCGTCGTGGTTCGCCGAGATGGTGCCGACCTGCGCGATCATCGATCCCGTCACCGGCTTCGACATGCATTCGAGCGAACGGACGATCGCCTCGACGGATCGATCGATCCCGCGCTTGATGGCCATCGGGTTGGTACCCGCAGCGACGTTGCGCGCCCCTTCGCGGTAGATGGCCTGCGCCAGGACCGTGGCGGTCGTCGTGCCGTCGCCGGCGACGTCCGACGTCTTGCTCGCCACTTCCTTGACCATCTGGGCGCCCATGTTCTCGAGCGCATCCTTCAAGTCGATTTCCTTCGCGACCGTCACACCGTCCTTGGTGATCGTTGGCGATCCGAACGTCCTGCCGAGGATGACGTTGCGCCCCTTCGGGCCCAGCGTCACCTTGACCGCATCCGCCAGGCTGTTGATCCCACGCAAAATCGCCCGACGCGACGCGTCCCCGTACGTGATCTGGTTGGCCATCAGCGGCGGCTTCCTTCGTGGAGGTCGCCCTGCCGCTCAGACTTCATCTCGCGCTCAGGTTGTGCGACTTCCCTGCTGCGGCGATGCGCTCGGAAAGCCACGTCTCATAATCGGCGACGGCCGTCAGGCGCGCGGCGTCCCACCGTTGGCCGCAGCGGCTGCAACGCCAGTCGGCGCCCGCTGTCAGTGTCCCGATGGTCATCACCGGGTCTGCCGTGTGACACAACGCGCAAATCACAGGACCAGCGAGCTCAGGGGCAACAGTGGACGACGTGTTCATCGGCTCACGCGACGCAATAGCTGGGGCCACGGCAGACCTCCTGTTGATAGACGAGGGCTCGACGCTGGACGGGAGACGCGGGGAGCTCCGGACTCATAAAAGTGGTGCACTTCCAATGTACGGCTTGCCGCGAAACGGCGCTGTTCACTTGTGAACAACGCTGTTCTGTTCGGCACAGCGCGTCCCATCACGTGCCGTTATGCTCGTTTCATGACCACATGCACCATGCGCCGCGTCCAACGAAGATCGGCCCGTGCCCATCGGGTCGCTGCGCGTACGGCGGAAGGAGCTGTGAGCACGTTCCGTGCATAAATGGGAAGTGGAGACACCCCATGAACGACCACAGCAACAACCGCGCTCCTATTTCCGGATGGGAGGACGACGGCGGTGCGCAGCAATCTGGCACAGCCGGCCGACCTGGTCAGTCACCGACCGCCGGCCGCAAGCGCACAGCGGAACAAGAACGCCTTGACGCCAGCCACGACTCCGACGCCCGCGGCGAGCATCGGTACGATGACCTTCAGCAGACCGCAACGGAACAAGAAGCGCGGCAGCAACGGGACGAGCTCAAGCAGCGCCTTGCGCGTCACGTTACTCGGCGACGCTAGCGCACTCCACCAGCGGTCGCCGCGGGCGCTTCACCAGTTCGCCGGTAGCGAACACTCTGACAAGGGAAGGTAGACATTTGGAATCGAACCTCAGCGGTTGTCCGCAATGCAAGGCTGCGGACACAGTTTGCACCGACAGCACGCTCGCCCGCGAGACGCGCTATTGCTACGCCTGTCGTCGCAGCTTCGACATCGACCTGTCGAGTGCTCCCCAGCAGCGACGACGTGAGGACCGCATGGGGCACATGACGAGACGTTGAGGTTCGCGCGCCGGTCGCGCCGGTAATCAGCCCGCACAGGAGCGACGCATGTCTGCGCTACCCAGCCCGATTACGCCCTCCCGGTGGCAGCACGGCCGGACCATCGTGGCCGATCTGCTAATCGCCACCGCGTTGATCTGGACGCTGCCGTTGTTGCTCGGCGCGGTGGTCGCCATCGTCACTTTCGTATTTGGGTCAAGATAGCGAGTGGCATCAGGGTTGCTCCA
>DASRPK010000006.1:0-3365 GCA_035646395.1 Gemmatimonadaceae bacterium
CAAGTCCTCGCGCTGATCGCCGCAATCCTCGCACTCCCCGGCTGCGCCACGCTCGCCGGCAAGGATCCGCTGCAGGTCGCCGTCGCCGGCATCGAGCCGATGCCGGAGAAGGGCGAGGGGCTCGAGTTCCGGCTCCTGGTCAAGTTGCGCGTGCAGAACCCGAACTCGGCGCCGATCAGCTACGACGGGGCCTACGTGAAGCTCGAGGTCCAGGACAGGACCTTCGCGACCGGAGTCAGCGATGCCGGCGGCAGCGTGGCGGGCTTCAGCGAGGCGGTAGTCGAAGTGCCGGTCACCGTTTCCATGCTGCGCATGGTGCGCCAGGTCATCGGCATGCGCGGCGACGCCCCCGCCGAGCAGATCCGCTACGAGATGAGCGGCAAGCTCGGGTCGCACCGATTCAGCGCCGAGGGAGAGTTCCCGACGAAGCCGCCCGCGCCGACGGACACCGGAGCAAACGATGACCGCACCCGATGACGCACCGGCAGCCGGCGCACCAGCCGGCAGGCTGCCGCAGTTCCACATGGTTGGTTTCACCGGCCACCGCCACCTGACGGATCCGGCCGGCGCGGCGCGCGCGATCCGCGGTGCGCTCGATGCGCTGCGCCGTGAGGTGCCGGGCGAGTGGATCGCGCTGTCCTCCATCGCGGGCGGCAGCGACCAGCTGTTCGTGCGGCAGGCGCGGGCCAGCGGGCTCTCCTGGCACGCCATCCTGCCGATGACGCGTTCGGAGTTCGCCAAGGACTTCACGCCCCAGGACTGGGAGGCCGTGCAAGGCATGCTGGCGGCGGCGGACCACGTGCGCACCATCGACGAGAACGGCGACCGCAAGGACGGCTACCTGGACTGCGGCATCGAGACGGTGAACGGCGCCGACGTGCTGATCGCCTTCTGGGACGGCGCACCCGCGCGCGGCAAGGGTGGCACGGCCGACGTCGTCGAGTACGCCCAGTCGATAGGCAAGCCGCTCATGATCATCGACGCGGACAGCCACGAAGTGCGCAAGGAGAACTGGAGCCGGCTCGAGCCCGACGACGCGGTCCTCGCCGACCTCAACGCCCTCCCGGAGGCCTCGACCGCGTGGTCGGAAAATCCCTTCAAGGCGCCGCACAACGTCTTTCTCTTCCAGCAGAAGTGCGACTTCCACGCCAGCCAGGGTGCGCCGCAGTTCCGGCGGCTGATCGTCGCGACGGTCGTCGCGCACCTCGTGGCGACGTTGATCGGGGCGATGGTCGTGGCATACGGGCTGCACTTGCTGGCGCTCCCGTGGGCAGAGCTCACCTGCGTCACGTTCGGCCTGGGGGCCGCGCTCGTGCTGCGCCACCAGCTGCATTCGCACCACAGTTGGGTGCGCTGCCGCCTGGCCGCCGAGTTCTGCCGCTCCGCACTCGCGACCTGGGGGCTGCCGCGCGCGGCGCCCCTGCTGCAGGACCTGGACCTCGTCGGAACGCGCGGGCTGACCCGGGCGCTGTACGTCCTGCACTCGCGCTCGTCCGCGACGCGGCCCGTCGGGATCGAGGAGTTCAAGCGCATCTACCTGGCAAAGCGCGTCGACGACCAGCTTGCGTACTACGCGCGACAGGTGAACCGCGCGGAGCCGCACTTCCGCAGGCTCAAGGCCGGCTTCTGGGTCGCAACGATCCTCGCCCTCGCATCCACGGCGTTCTACGCGACAAGCCTCACGCTGCACGCCGACTTGCCCGGCTGGCTGACGGGCACGACGTACGTGTTCCTCCCGATCGCGCTGCCGGCCGTGGCCGCCCTGATGATCTCCATCATCTCGATCAACGACCTGCAACGGCGGGTGGCGCGCTACAAGGACCTGCACGCCGTGCTCGAGATCAGCCGGGCGAAGGTCGCCTCCTGCCGGACCTGGAACAGCCTCGAGCACGTCGTGCTGAAGACGGAGCGTACGCTCCTGCAGGAAGTGATCGAATGGCATTCGATCAGGAGCTTCGGCGCGGCACACTGAAGCGCAAGCACGCGCAGACCTCTCCGCCATGACCAGCCCGCACGGCGGGGTGAAGCTGCCCGAACAATATAGCAGTTAAGAATCTCGAACCTTGACAGCGTCGGGTACGCTCCCGACAATCCCGCCCTCCCCGAGGGTACCTTCCCACCGCGTGGCTAGGTAGCTCAGCTGGTTAGAGCACGGGATTCATAACCCCGGGGTCGAGAGTTCGATTCTCTCCCTAGCCACCATCTATTTCCTTTCGCCATTAGGCACTTGCGAGAGGTCGCTGTGCCATGGGTGGTTGGAGTTCGTGTTACTAGCGGAATCAACTGCTGACACGCAAAGGTTCCGTTACCGGCGAACTCTTTGTTTCGTCCTCGGACAAAATAGTGACGGGAATGAAATCAAATATACACCTCTCTCTCATTCTCTTAGTTGGCATCCTTGCGCAAGGGTGCGATAGACAGATACCGCAGACTGTGGTCGTTCACGCCGATAATTCGCCCCCGGTTCCACTAACCCTACGGCTTGTCGAATCTAATCAATGTGAAGACGAAGGGACCTCTGCCGGTTGGTCAAGTAATGGACTTTGGATATTTCGCACGACTTCAATCCGTGGCGGCGTGGGTGCAGTGACTCAAGAGCTATCGATATGCGTAGGAGACTCTCCGGCAACCTCCAACAGCGTGTGGCATACCATTCACGGGGGAGGATCTCCTTTGCTTGTGTTGGCTTGCGACTTCGGCGGTACGAAGTCTTGCAAGATGTATCAAGATGGCTATGAGCTTGGTGCTTGGTCACAGGACAACTGATTAGCTAATTGGCTAATACCAGACGTACTGTGAAATGGGTTGTGGCAGCAGCACTCGTTGCTGCAGCTGTGGTGGCCGCTGCGCGCTGCTATCGCTTCATGGATGTCGATGTGTGCCTAGATCGCGGTGGCGTCTGGAACGAAGAAATAAGAGAGTGTGTGGGTGGACGCTGAATAGGGGACCGGCGTAGTCCGTGATTGTTTTTATTCGGCGTATATATCTACCCCTAACTTTGCGTTGGAGCGATCGGTGACAGCGAAACGGAGCTTTAAGGCCGGCCCCGTGGTACGGGAGGTCTAGCGGCACGAAAAGTCGCTTTGCCCATGGTGGTTAGCGTTCGTGCTGTTATCGGAATCAACAGCTGGCACGCGACGGTTCCGCTACCGGCACAGGCTGTGCCCCGTGCCACGTGCCAGGCACAGCCTGTGCTAACTTACTGATGGGGTGGGGAGGTGGCTAGTTCGATTCTCTCCCTAGCCACCATTTCTTGGTCCAGCACGATCCGGCAACATCGAAGAGCTCACCAATTACGGCCTTCTTCGGCCACGAAGTGAGTCAGCTGGGGCAAGTCCAGCTTCGCCCACGACATCTGCTCGTGG
>DASRPK010000007.1:0-19559 GCA_035646395.1 Gemmatimonadaceae bacterium
AGCCCAGCCGAAAGACCGGCGCCGAGGAAGGCGCCGGTGCCGGCTAGTGCAACGCTGACCCCGGCTACGCGCCGGGGAACGATCGATCGTTCCGGGTCCATGGCTCGCTGATTCGGGGAAGGCGCGGAGCCACGCCGCGCCGTCCCTCGAATCTAGCGAGTGCCCGTCGAGTTCGGCCCCGCTCCTGACAGGTACGCGGCCAGCGCGGCGATTTCAGCGGGCTTGAGATTCAGGTTGGGCATCTCTACTCCAGCCTTGTGCCGCTTCGGCATGGCACTCGGATCGGCCAGCAACTGCTTCACGAACTTCTCGTCGTACCTGGTCGAGCGCACGTCGACCGGAATGACCTTCATCTCGACGTGGCACGTCTCGCATCCCTTCGCGGCGAAAAGGTGTTGTCCCCGTTCCGCCTCGCTCAGGGCGACCACCTGTGCTCCCGCGGCTGACGCCATAAGCGGACGCAAAGTCGTCTTGCTCGGCCCAAAGCCGCTGTGGACGATGATCGTCCACGACCCGGCGCTGGGGACTGTTACTGATGCGGCATACTTCCCGGTAGCAACGCGTTTGGCATCAGCGCGAACGACGTTACCGCCCGAACGAGCCTCGATCCTCCCGTTCAGGTCATTCAGCAGTTCCTTTCCATGTTGGCGCACCGAGTATTCGAGCGTGTACGGCGTGCCCACCACGAGCCGTTCAGGAGGATTCTCCACGGTTACCACCGCCCAGCCGCCCAACACGCTCCAGGCGGGTACGGCGAGCGCCGACGAAAGCAGAATCAAGCGTAATTTCATGGGTCGGTCCTCCCTCTACGGGTTGGGAACAGGACGTCTCGGAACTGAGATGCCGCGCGCTCCCCGAGTGCTGCATTCCTCATTGAGGAATCGTTGACGGCGTCCCGAACACCGCCGCCCGGAGTGACCGTGGATCGTAGACCCGACCGGCGCGGATGACCTGCTCGACATTTCGGAGGTCGGAGACTCTTTCAGCTGGGTTACCATTCACGACGATCACGTCCGCGATCTTGCCCACCGCCAGGCTTCCGTATTCCCGGTCGTCTTTCATGACCCTGGCCGCGTTGATCGTCGCGATCTGGAGCACCGCCGGCGCGGGAATCCCGCTGTGCTGGTAGAGCTCCAATTCCAGGATGAATGTCGACCCGCTGCTGTTGTCAGTACCGGCGACGATCGGAACGCCGGCGTCGAATAGCCGCTTCAGCAGCCGCCCGTACTGGACGGCGCCCGGATTCCCCTGTCCCGTGAGCGCGCCTTGCCCCATCCAGAGATTGAACGTTCCATCGATCACCGTTCCCTTCGACTTCAGGAAGTCGATCAGCGCCGTCATCTCGGGTGAATCGACGTTGTAATTCTGCGCCACGATCGCCGCGACCCCCGAGTACGGGCGCATCGTCGGCCAGTAGAGTGAATCCTGGAAGAAGTTCGAGAACAGGAAGGCGGCGTGATTGATCTCGTCGAAGCCGAGGTTCACCGCGACCGGCACGCTCATCCCGCGCGGGATGTGGCCACTCAGGCGCATCCCGCGCTTTTTCGTCTCGGCGGCGATCGCCGGCACATAATCCGGGTGCAGCAGGTTGTACACCTTGATCTGCTTGTACCCTAACGAGTCGTACATCGCCACCAGCGACCGCGCGCCGGCCTCGTCGCGCGCCAGCGCGTCCGACGGACCGGCCCACGCGCCCGGTCCCTCAATGAAGCCGGCGAGGATCGTGCGGGGACTGAGGATCTTGCCCGCGTTCGCCTGATCGCGAATGGCGACACCCACGTCCGTGTCGGCGGCGAGATCGCGAATGGTCGTGATACCGGTCGCCAGTTGCAGCACCGAGCCGAACGTACCGCTGCTCGCCTGGAAGTGCGTGTGCATGTCCCACAGACCCGGCACCACCGACTTCCCCGTCGCGTCGATGACCGTGGCGCCCGACGGTGTTGCCACCTGGTCTGCCGGCCCGACCGCTTCGACACGATCGCCACGAATGACCACGGTGGTCTGCGGCATCATCACACCGCGCTCAGCGTCGAAGACGTTTCCGTTCCGGATCACGATGGGGCCCGTCGCCGGCTTGTTCACTTTCTGCGCCAGCGCTTCCGCCTGACGATTGCGCCACGCCAGCTCGATCTTCCGCAGCGTCGGCAGGACGGCTTCCGTGCCCGGCTTGACCGCCATGAACCACTGCACGTCCGACGCGAAGAACTCTCCGCGCTCGTCGATCCAGACGCCCTGCGGCGTCGCATTGGTCTGCGCATACATCATCGCCAGCCGGACGCGCTCGCGGGTCCGACCAACCTGCACGGCCGTGTCGGCGATGATTTCGAGACGGACGGTTCCCTGCGGAAGCACACGCGCCGTCCGGTTAGGCTGCTTCAACAGGTGCCGCACGAATAACGCGGTTTCCCAGGGTATGCCGCCCGTTCGGAAATACATCCCCGGTTCGTACTTCACGGCGGTGGCACGACCGCTCGTTGCACCGCGGCCCGCCGGTCCAGTCCATCGCGCCGAGTCACCCGAGACTTCGTAGGTCATCGTCGGCTGGCCGGCAACGCCGTCCGGGCCGATTGCCCTCATCTCCAGTCCAACCAGTTCGCCCGCTGTGGAGAGTCGATACCGTCCTTCGATCCTCTGACCGCGATTGCGGTCGGTGTAGATGTAGCGGACCACAACCGACGAACCGTCGCGAATTACGGTCATCTCGCCAGCGACACGTCCATGGTTGAGGATAGGATACCGCGTCGTGTCGGGGGCAACGGTCCGCGGCGGAGTTGCCAGCATGAACGCGGTCGTAAGCGGAAGCACAAACGGCAGCATCATCGCAGTCACGGTTAAGGAAAAGTTTCGTGGTGTCTTGGGTCGCCCCAGGGCGCCCTAGGGGTCAGACACCTAATCAAAATGTCTGGGGGTCAGACACCTAATGGTGCCGCCTTACCCAGTGGCGCGGAGTCACGATCCGGGCAATTAGGTGTCTGACCCCAAGCGGGGGCAAGTCGATTCATCCTGCCCCGAATTGACGCGCGCAAGGTGCTCCTTCGTTGAGCAAAAGCGGTCTAACCTCTTGCGCGCAGCGGTGCTAAGCCGAATTGTAGCCGCTTCTCAACCTCAGGACGCTCGCATGGCCTCTGCTCAGCAGGAGCAATGGGGGACCAAACTTGGTGTGATCCTGGCTGTGGCCGGATCAGCCGTGGGACTTGGCAACTTCCTTCGCTTCCCCGGACAGGCGGCCGCCAACGGTGGCGGTGCCTTTCTGATTCCGTATTTCGCGGCCCTGTTGCTGCTGGGCATTCCGATCGGATGGGCTGAATGGGCGATGGGGCGCTATGGAGGCAAGAAAGGGTTGCACTCCGCGCCGGCAATCATGGGACTGATGGCGAAGGGTTCCATGGGGCGCTACCTGGGCGTCATCGGCGTCCTGATCCCGTTAGGCGTCTCGTTCTATTACGTGTTCATCGAGGCTTGGACGTTCGGGTACTTTCTCAAGTACCTGACCGGCGGTATCGGCGTGGATACGTCAGCGCCCGTCGCTGACCAGGCGGCCGCGGCGTCCTCGTTTTACAACTCTTTCACCGGCAGCTCCGGTGACGGCGTTCTCTTCACCGGGGACTCGAAGCTCACGATACTGTCGTGGATCACCGTGTTCGCGATCAACATGTTCTTCGTTTTCCGCGGGCTCTCCAAAGGCATCGAGAAGTTCTGCTCGTACGCCATGCCCTCGATGGCGGTGTTGGCGGTAATCGTGCTCATCCGCGTGTTGACGTTAGGCACACCGGACCCGAACCTGCCCGACCAGAACGTCGTCAATGGTCTGGGGTACATGTGGAACCCCGACTACTCGCGACTGGGCAACTTTCAGACCTGGCTCGCCGCTGCGGGGCAGATCTTTTTCAGCTTATCGGTCGGTTTCGGCGTGATCATCAACTATGCGTCGTACATGAAGCGGAATGACGACGTCGCCCTTTCGGGTCTGACGGCCAGCGCCACGAATGAACTGTTCGAGGTCGGTTTCGGCGGCATGATCACCCTGACCGCCGCGTTCGTGTTCCTCGGCCTCAGCGGAACAGCGGCCGCGGTCGCGACGGGATCATTTGGTCTTGGCTTCTCGACGCTTCCCGTCGTGTTTGCGCACATGGGACCGCTCGGCAACTTCATCGGCGCGGCCTGGTTTTTCATGTTGTTCCTCGCGGCGATCACCAGCTCCCTCTCCATGTACCAGCCCGCCGTCGCGCTCCTGAAGGAGTCGCTCGGCTGGAACCATGGGAAGGCCACGGGCGGGATCGCAGTGTTAGGCACGATCGGCGCGATCCTGACGCTCTGGTTCACACAGGGCGGGGCGTTCTGGAGTACGGTCGACTTCTGGGTCGGCACGTTCCTCATCTTCGTCATGGCCGGCGTGCAGATCATTTACTTCTCGTGGGTGTTCGGCATAGACCGAGGATGGAGAGAGATCCACAACGGTGCATCGATTCGGCTCCCGCCCGTCTTCAAATTCATCATGAAGTACGTCGCGCCGACCTACCTGATCGTGGTCTTCGTCGGGTTCTGTGTGCAGAACCTTGGCTCTTCGATCAGTGGTGCGTGGGCAAGCACCGGCTCCCGCGTGGCGATTATCACGATCGTCGCCACGCTGATCCTCCTGACGCTCATAGTCCGAGCCGGCGAGGGTCGCTGGAGACGCGAGGGAATCGACCTGAACGACACTCAACCTGCAGACTAAGGAATCTCCCATGACAACAGCCGGATGGATAACGATGTTGACGGCCCTGCTCGTGGTCTGGGGCGGCGTGATCTGGTGTTTCCGCAAGGTGCTCTCGACGCCACAGGAGGAAAAGGCACCGATCGGTTTCGGACCGTAGCTGGGCGTCGTCAGGTCATCGGACCGCACGTGATGTTGGAAGTGGAAGGCATGACGATCCCGTCATGCCTTCGCAGTATCACCAGCCCGAGGACAGCGTATATGACCACCGCTGGATGGATCACCATGATCGTCTGCAATTTCACGGTCTGGGGAGGAACGATCTGGTGTTTCTGGAAAGTGCTGCAGACTCCCGAGCAGGAAAAAGCTCCACCGGGCTTCGGTCCGTAACGCAACCGGGGTCAGAGCAGGGTCAGACCGGGGTCAGACCCCGTTCTGACCCCGCTCTGACCCCTGTGATAGAGCGAAGGGCCGGCGCCTGACGAGGGCCGGCCCTTTGCGTTCGTCCCCGCACAAAGGTCGCCTGTCCCGGGACCAGTACCGACGCGCACCGTCGCAGGTGAAGCTCCTGTTGTCGCCTTCTCACACACGATGATCGCAATCCTTTTTGCTTTTCAAACCGCCGCGCAGTCGCCGGCCATTCTCGAGCTCTCCAGGCCCGACCGCATGTTTCCGGTCGACTTCACGCAGATCCGCGGAGCGCGCGAGCTGCCCGACGGTCGCGTGATCGTCTCCGATCGCCTGGACAAGGGTGTCGTCGTCGCCGACTTCGCGCGCGGCTCCATCACGGCGATTGGAAGAACCGGCTCCGGACCTGCCGAATACCGCTTACCCACTTCCCTCTCGCCCATGCCGGGCGACTCGACGCTCCTGGCCGATGAAGGGAATCAGCGGATGGCCGTGATTGGTCCCGACCTCAAGATCCATCGCTCACTCACCCTGATGCTTCCCGGGATCGGGGTGCCGCTCGGGGCCCGTGCGGTCGATAGGCGCGGGAGGTACTACCTGTCGATCCCCGGATGGGTGAATGGCCCGCGTGGCGGCACCGACTCGATCGTCATCGTGCGATTCGAGCCGAAGTCCGAGCGCCTCGACACGCTTGCTCGCATCAAGGGCTCCACTCCGCGCCGCAACACCACGCGGCCGGGAATCCCTTATGTCTTGTTCGCCGCTCAGGATGGATGGGCTGTGACGCTGGACGGACGGATGGCTGTCGTTAGGTCCAGCAACTATAAGGTCGAATGGCGCGAAGCCGAGGGTCGCGTCAAAGCGGGGAAACCGATTGCGTTCGACCGACGGCCGGTCACGTTTGACGACCGACTGGATCACGTCCGCCGTTTCATGCACGGCAGTAGCACGAGCGGAAAGAATGGCGACGGAGGATTGAGTCCCTTACCCGCCGAGGAGTTAGCTGAGGAAAGGATCCGCGAGGTCACAGGGTACCAGGAGTACGCGGAAGTACACGCGCCATTCATCGGCTCCGCTCCGGCGATCGCACCAGATGGCTTCCTGTGGGTCGAGCGTGCCGTTCGCAGCAACCTTCCGCAGACATTCGATATCATCGGCAGCGACGGGAACCTCACCGCGCGCCTGCAAATGCCCCGCGGTCGACGCCTGATCTCACTCGGCGCGAAGTGGATTTACGCGGTCAGCACCGATGAGGATGGACTCCAGCGCCTGGAGCGGTATGCGTATCCGAAGTAAATGCAGCATGCTTTTTGCTTAAGGCTTTTCCCAACGTATTCCGTACCCAAGCCTCTCGCGAAGCATCCCACTCGGCGGCGAAAACTCCCCCGCTTCGACCAGGATCTCATTGAGCACAGGACCCGCCCCCATCATGAGCGCATCGACGTCGATACCGGTGTGCACCCCCATGCCCTCGAACATCGCCACCAACGACTCGGTCGCGATGTTGCCGACCATGCCACCGCCACCAGCAACCGCGCTCGCCGCGGCACTGCCACCGACCCCGCCGAGCGAGGAGTCGAAGATCCGCACGCCTTTCTGCCACGCCGCGTACGCGTTCGTGATGCCGGTGCCGTAGCGGTCGTGCAGGTGCACCCCGACCCGTTCCAGGCTGCCTAGCGAGTCGCCAATGGCATCGAGTACTTCGCCGACCCTGACCGGATTCGTGGTGCCGTTGGTATCGGCGATCGTCAGGTATTCGCAGCCAAATTCGTTCAGCACCGTGCCACACACGCGCACGACCGTCTCCAGGTCCGATCGGGCCGTCGCCTGTGCCATGTCCTGAAACGCCGCGGAGACGTGGCCGCGGAGCGCAAACCCATCGGCCCGTGCGAGGCGCGATACCTCGCCGGCCATCGCCAATACGTCGTCGACGCTGCGGTTGCCGAAGTTCGTCTGCGCGTGGGCTTCGCTCGCGGTCGGGAAAATCGCCACCACGTTCAAGCCGCTGGCCCTGAACCGTTCGTAACCGGCCTCGTTAGGGACGAGCGCAGCCAGTTCGAGCCCGTTCACGGCGCCCGGATCGAGGGCCCGTCCGAGGTCGTCGGACAGCGCCATCTGGGGCGTTCCTTTTGGCGAAACGAACGCCCCGACTTCGATGTGCCTGACACCGGCCGCGATCATCGCGTTGATGAGCCGCACTCGACGCTCGAGCGGAATGACGCGCGGAGTCACCTTCCCCCCGACGTACTGGAGTCCATCGCGTGGAGCCATTTCGCAGATCTTCACGCTGTCGGGCGTCGCCATGAGCGGGAGGTCAGTCAGGTCGGTTGATGCGCTGCGACATCCGGACAAACTTCAACAGCGTGCCATCAGGCAGGGTATCCACGACATCTTCGTCCGCGTGAAACCCTAACGCGGCGTAGAAGGGCACGCCGGGAAGCGTAGCCATCAGGGTCAAAGACCGGAAGCCGGCGCGATGCGCGGCTGCAGTGCATTCCTCCAGCAGGGCGCGACCCACGCCTCTTCGTGCCGCTGCGGGAGCAACGAAAAACGCCCGGATCCGGGCTGCGTCCCTGGCTGGATCCAAAAACTCCGCTGAACCGACTGGTCGCTGGTCGCCGCCGTAGAGTATGTTGCGCCGGCTCCAGCCGCCGCATCCCGCCAGCGTGCCCTCGAGACTCGCGACGTAATACGTCTGATCGTTCACCAGCGCCGTGTCCACGCCGAACACGTACCGGATTGCCGACTCGGCTTCTGCTTCAGTGTAAAAGCCCCGGCTCAACTGACGTGCCGACTCCGAGATGAGTCGCGACAGTGCGGGAATGTCGTCGAGCGTCGCCACTCGTAAGCGCACCTCTGAGGCCATGGATCAGGTTATCGAGCGGTTCCCCGAGCCGGAAGACGAAAAGTCTTGCCGCGATCGGTGGGCCCCACGCATGTTCGTCCCCATCCCAGGCAGAGATCCAGAATGAAATCGGCACTTCTCCTTCTCGTTTCGCTCCCCACCCTGGCACTCGGCCAGGGAGACCTCACCGCGACCGCGGACCGGATCTTCGCGCAGTGGACGAAGGATACGCCGGGGTGCGCGGCCGGTGTCGCCCAGAACGGCAGGACGCTGCTTACACGCGGGTGGGGAATGGCGAACCTCGAAACCGGAACGCCGATCACCGGGGAAACCATTTTCGAGTCGGGTTCGGTCGCCAAGCAATTCACCGCGACCGCGATCCTGCTGCTCATGTCGGACGGAAAACTCCGGTTGGACGACCGGGTCCAGGAGCATCTGCCCGAACTGCCGGAGTATGGACGCCCGCTCACCATCCGGCACCTGCTTTCGCACACGAGTGGCCTGCGCGAGTGGAGCAACCTGGTTGCCGTCGACGGCTGGCCGCGCGGCACCCGCGCCCACACACAGGAGGATTTCCTCGAGGTCGTGTTTGCCCAGCGTGAACTCAACTATCCGGTCGGCGATCATTATTCCTACACCAACTCGGGCTTCGGGCTGCTGGTGACGATCATCGAACGCGTGAGCGGCATGCCCTTCACGCAGTTCACGGGCGAGCGGATCTTCAAGCCGTTAGGCATGACGAAGACCAGCTGGCGGGAGGATTTCGAGCGCATCGTCCCAGGACGCGCCCAGGCATATGCTCGTCGAGGCAACGCGTGGGCGCTGGACATGCCCTTTGACAATGTTGTTGGCGCGGGTGGCATGTTGACCACCGTCGGCGACTGGCTGAAGTGGAATGACGCGCTCGACAAGCGGACGTTAGGCGGGTGGTGGGTCGACTCGCTCGAGTCGCGGGCAACGCTGACGTCGGGCCGGAAGATCACGTACGCCATGGGGGTCGTCGTTGCCAACTGGCGCGGCGAGCGGGAAGTGGCGCACAGCGGCTCAACCGGCGGGTACGCCACCTACCTGCTTCGATTGCCGGCGCGTGGAGTTTCCGTGGCGGTGATGTGCAATTCCGCCGGTTCCAACCCGACAACTTTTGCCCGTCAACTGGCTGAAGCCCTCGTTCCGGGACTGCCGGCCACGATTGCTGCCGACACGGTCGCGGTTGATGCCGCGGCATTGGCGCGCGTAGCCGGCGTCTATCGATCGACCCGCACCTATGAGCCGCTGTTCGTTGGAGTCGCCGGTCCCGGCGGCGGTCGTGGAGGCGCTAATGTGCGTGGCCTGCGCGGTGGCGGCATGATGATCGGCAATACGCGCACGGAGTTTGTCGCCGGTCCCGATGGACGTCCCAGTGGGCTCCGCCAGTTTCCCGCCAGCGGCGACACCGTCGACTTCCGTTATGCGGGCGCTTCCGTGTGGGCGCCTAACGTCACCGACCTCGCGGCCTTTACCGGCCAATACACGTCGGGCGAGGTCCGGACGACCTGGACCGCGCGCGTCGAGGGGCGTCGGTTGCAGGTCTCGTCCCGTCGGGGCAACCGGATCCTGCTCACGCCGGTCTATCCGGATGCGTTTACCAGCCCGGGACTCGGCACGGTCTGGTTTTCGCGTGACTCTCGAGGCCAGGTCGACGCGATGCACGTGAGTGCGGGGCGGCTCTGGAATATGACCATACCGCGACTGCCTTCGGGAACTAAATAACGTTCAGCGAGCAGCGGGCAGCGAATAGCAAGCGATTGGCGATCAGCGACAAGGGATGGGGAACGGCTCGTCAAAGAGCCCCATGCCCCATGCCCCATGCCCCATGCCCCATGCCCCAGACCTGCTCTCGCTCTTCCCTAGCCCTCTACGTACGCAATACAGTCGATCTCCACCCGCAGCCCATCCCCGGGAAGTGCCGCCGCCTGCACCGTTGTGCGCGCCGGCCGATGCGCCCCGAACACGCGCGCGTATACCGCGTTCATGCTGGCAAACTCGCGCATGTCGATCAGGAAGACGCCGCAGCGCAGCACATGCTGAAGGTCGGTTCCCGACGCCTTGAGGATCGACTCCACGTTACGCAGGCACGCTTCCGTCTGCGCCTCGATCCCTTCCGGCATCAGGCCGGTGACCGGATCCCGGGCACCTTGTCCCGACACGAAAATCAGTCGTTCGAAGCCGACAGCGGGCGAATACGGACCTAACGGCGTGGGTGCGGCGGCAGGCGAAATGAGGCGATGGGTCATGAGGTTCTCTCCTGAATATTTCACGCGGAGACGCGAAGGACGCGGAGAAACTAACGCATGCTGGGCGTTTGTACTCTGGCGGCTCCGCGGCTGCGCGTGAGCGTCTTGAAGTGATCAGCTCTTCGCGGTGACGGGAATGGTAAAGGTGAGGAAGGCACTTCCATCCGCCGTCTCCCCTCCCCCTTCTCGCGCATCGTGTGCCATCTGCCGCTGGACCATTTCGAAGTACACTCCGCGCGCCGCCATCAGCTCGGCGTGCGTCCCACGTTCGATGATCCGTCCTTCCTCCATCAGGAGGATCAGGTCCGCACGCCGGATCGTCGACAGCCGGTGAGCAATCACGAACGTCGTGCGTCCCGCCAGCAGTGATGCCATTGATGCCTGGATGAGCTGTTCGCTCTCCGTGTCGAGGTTGCTCGTTGCCTCGTCGAGGATCAGGATCTGCGGCCGGGCCGCGATGGCCCGCGCGATGGCCAGTCGCTGCTGCTGGCCGCCCGACAACTTCACGCCGCGTTCCCCGATGAACGTATCGTACTTCTCCGGCAGGCGTACAATGAACTCGTGCGCATTCGCCCGGCGCGCCGCGTCTTCGATCTGTTCGTCGGTGGCGTCGTGACGACCATAGGCGATGTTGTCGCGGACCGAGCCATCGAACAGGAAGACATCCTGCTGCACAATGGCCAGCAGGTCCCGGTAGCTGCGCAGCTTGAACTCGCGAACGTCCTGGCCGTTGAGGAGGATCCGTCCTCTCGTCGGATCATGGAAACGGGCGGCAAGGTCGGTGACGGTGGTCTTTCCGGCTCCGCTGCGCCCGACCAGCGCAACCACCGATCCGCCCGGCACCGTGACATTGAAATCACGCACCACCGGTTGTCCGGCGCGGTACTCGAACTCCACGTTCTCGAACTGGATTTCGCGCACGATAGTCGGTGCATCGACGGCATCGGGACGATCCGGCTTGTCATCCTCCATCGACAGGATCTCGAACACACGTTCCATCGCGGCCAGTGATCGCTGCAGCTCCGAAAATGAGTTCACAATCGACCACACCGGGTTCAACAGGAGGAAGGTGAACCACTGGAAGGCCATGATGTCGCCGATCGTGGCGCTCCCACCCAGGTGCAGGTGCCCGCCATACCAGACGATCACGACGTTGACCACGCCTAACAACAGACCCCAGGAAGTCCAGAGGAGCACCTCGCGCCGGTGCGCGAACAACTCCTTGCGCGCGACGGTGTGCCGGCCGGTCAGGTACTCGGAGAGCTCGCGCACCTCGCGCCCGAACGCCCGCACCACGCGAATTCCGGAGAAGGTCTCGCCCACCCGGCCGTCGATCACCTCGACATCCTTCCGGACCGAGCGATAGATCGGGCGCACGCGACGCGCCGAAGCGAAGCTGATCAACATCGCGGCCGGAATGATCGCCAGCGCCATCAGCGCCAGCCGCCAGTTGAGGGACAGCAGAATGCCGATCGCTACCAGCAACCGGATGACCGCCAGCGATGGTGAGATGACCGCCATCTGCAGCAATCCCGTAGTCGTATCGATGTCACCCGTCAGGCGCGAGAGAATGCCGCCCGTCTTCATCTCCCACAGTCTCGGCAGCGGCAGGTGCAACAACCGGTCGAACAATGCGCGACGTAGCGACAGCATGACGCGCACGTTCAGCAATTTCTGCCGGTAATCCTTGAAGACGCTCAGCAGGTTGGAAAAAATGATGACCGACAGAAACGTCGCGCCAATCAGGTTCAACTGCTTCACGCGCGTGGGCGCATCGAGCTCCGGGTTGAGCAACACCCGGTCGATGATGTGCCGCATGAACAGCGGCTCGATCAGCTGAATCGCCGCGACGCCAATGGCGAGCGCAAAGACCAGAATCACGCGGGGGGCATGCGGGCGTAGCCAACGGATGTACTCCCGCAGCATCTCACGCCGCTTCTGCTTCTGTTCCTTGTTTCCGCCGTCTGAGCGCGACTTGATCCCCCGCGCCTCGTCGGTCAGGTCATCGAGACGACGTTGCCGGTAATCCTCCACGAAGCGCCGGTAGCGCTGTCGTGAGGTACGAGGACGTTCCGGAGGTGGCAGCTCGGGCATCGTGTGAGAGTAGGCCGGGGACGAAAAGTACGCTGGAAGCGACCGGCACGCGGGCGGGAATCCGCGAACGGTGTGCCTTCGGTTGCCAGCGGCACGAGGCGACAACGCACCACGGTGCCCCATCCGCTTCAGCCCCTCTCGACCGCAGCCTGTCCAGCCAGGCTCCCGGTGATCACGGCGCCGTAGCGTCGCCATTGCACCAACATCACTTTCCGGTGTGCGCCCGAGAATCATCATCGCTGCTGCCGCAGCCGTTTCCACCCTGGCCGGGACGGTACTGCTCGGACAGGGATTCCGCCCCTTCGTCTGGGAGCCTAACGTCCCCTACGACGGCAAATTCACGTTCGCGCGGCTCAGCTATACGGTTTACGGAAGGCGGAGCGGTTGGGAGTACGACTATCCGGCGATGGAACGGCACCTGATGACGATGGTCCGCGAAATCACCGAGCTCCATCCGCACCAGAGCGGCAGCAACATCCACGCAATGGATGACCCGGAGTTGCTGAAGTACCCTGTCGCCTATCTCTCAGAGCCGGGCTTCTGGATTCCAAGCGAGAGTGAAGTGCTCGGCCTCAGAACGTACCTGCAAAAGGGCGGGTTCCTGATCGTCGACGACTTCATGCTGAACGAGTGGTACAACTTCGAGCAGCAGATCCTGCGTGTGCTGCCGGGTGCGAACATCGAGCACCTCAAACTGGGCCATCCGGTATTCGACTCGTTTTTTCACATCGAGTCGCTGGACATGCCCTACCCGAACAGGGAGAACCTTCGCGCCCAGTTCCTGGGGATCCATGAAGACAACGATCCATCCAGGCGCTTGATGGTCGTGATCAACTACAACAACGACATCGGCGACTACATGGAATGGTCCGACCAGAACTTCTGGCCCGTAAACGTCACCAACGACGCCTACAAATTCGC
The DNA here is from genome assembly GCA_035646395.1 of Gemmatimonadaceae bacterium. GTDB lineage: Bacteria > Gemmatimonadota > Gemmatimonadetes > Gemmatimonadales > Gemmatimonadaceae > JABWBJ01. Next base: position 13,238 of record DASRPK010000007.1, read on the forward strand.
GATCAACTACATCGTGTACGGGATGACACACTGATCCCGTGTATCACTCGATCCCGCAAAAAGCCTTCAACAGAGGGGTCACAGGGGTCACAGGGGTCACTGAGGACAGCCTTCCCTGCAGTCTTTAATTCGCGATTCGTTTGATGCCATCCCTCAGGCGAGCCACGTTGAAGTTGATCAGGATTCCAACTCGTCGTTCGCTCAATCGCAGGTACGACAGGAGCTGAGCATGATGGACCGGTTGAAGCTTCGATACTGATTTCAACTCGACGAGAACGACATCCTCCACAAGCAGATCGATACGATAACCGACATCAACGACAACGCCGTTGTAAGTAACGGGAATCGGGACTTCCGACTGGACGCGAAGACCTTTCTGAATGAGTTCATGACACAGAAACGTTCGATACGCGCTTTCTAGTAACCCCGGTCCCAACCCGGAATGCACTCGAAGTGCGCCGTGTATGATCTCCCCCGTGATTTCGTTCAATGGCACAACAGGAAGCTCACGGGCGGCGTCACAACACCGTCACCTCTTTTGGTGTACTGGAAAAGATCTTTGCGTGACCCCTGTGGCCCCTGTGTTGAAGTGTTTTACGGGACCTGGCGGACTCTCCAGAGCAGGAAACACTGCTGAGCTCTCGAACGTTGTATAAGTTGATGAAACTGAAGCGATTCGCTCTGATTCTGCTCAGCCTGACGGCTCTGGCATGCGACAACCTGCGCAGGGTTGCCGAGGGGCTGCTCGACAACCGGCCACCGCGCCAGCGTTATGTGGATGCGCTGCAGAATGCCGGCCTGGGCGAGGCGGCCCTGGCGGTTGACTGGGTGCAGGCCGGCGAGCGCGCGCTCCGCGATGCTCCGCTTGTGACCTCGCCTCACGAGGAACAGGGGTACCTCGAGCCGGCAGAACCCGCCGCGATCGCGTTCAAGGTTCGCGTGCGCCGCGGCCAGGAAGTCAGCCTCCAGTTCGAACTCCCCGGCGACACCGCGACCACGCTTTTCCTCGACGCCTGGACCCTCGATGCCGAATCAGCTGCGGCATTTGACCTGGTCGAATCGGCGGACTCGGGCCAGCGCCTGCTCCGCCTAACGCCGAGGCGGGAAGGAGAGATTATTTTCCGCGCCCAGCCGGAGCTGTTGCGTGGCGGGCGTTTCAAGGCCACCATCCGGCTTGCCCCGACACTCGCGTTTCCAGTGAAGCCGGGTACCGAGCGTGATATCGGCAGCCGGTTTGGCGCCCCTCGGGATGCTGGTGCCCGGAGCCATCACGGGATCGACATCTTTGCCAGGCGTGGCACGCCGGTTGTCGCCGCCGCTGCAGGCGTCGTGAATCGGGTGAACGAAACGGAAATCGGCGGCAAGGTCGTCTGGCTGCGCGACACATTTGGCAACTCGCTCTATTACGCGCACCTCGACAGCCAGGCCGTGTCGTCAGGCATGCAGGTCGACGTCGGCGACACGCTGGGATTCGTCGGTAACACCGGTAACGCCAGGACCACGCCCCCGCACCTCCATTTCGGCGTGTACCGCCGCGGCGAAGGACCGGTTGACCCGTACTGGTTCGTGCACCGTCCGCGTGGTGATGTGCCGCGGCTCGTCGCCGATACGTCGAGGCTCGGCGAATGGATCAGGCCCGCCACCGATCGTGCGTTGTTGCTCGCCGGACCAAGTATCAAGTCGGACACGATCAGCCCGTTGCGGCGCCACACCGCCATGCGCGTGTTGTCCGCGTATGGCGACTTCTATCGTGTCCGCCTCCCCGACGGCGCGACGGGCTTCGTTGCTGCGCGGCTGACCGAATCGACTGCGCGCGCGATCGCCACCGTGCCCGCCGGCGACACAATTCTGGCACGGCCCGCGATGACGCCCGGCCCGCAGGATGTCGTGGCGGTTGTACAGGCAGGGGAAGACGTCGGAGTTGTGGGTCGATTCGGCGAATTTGCCCTGGTCCGCGCTCGGCGCGGCGTCGCGGGATGGGTACTGCAGTAGTAGCGCGCAGGAGGTGGCCTGCGGACGTTCCGGGGCGCTGCTATTTTCGAGTGACTCGCCGGAGCTCATGCACTCAATCGCCCGCCTCGTCCAACGCTCCGTCATTCTCGCATTGCTCGTCGGATGCGGGCGCCCTGAAGCGGTCCGGATCGGTGACGGTTATCCGCGCGACGAGTCATTGCCGTTTCTCGAGGCGATACGACCCGCGGTCGAATCATCCGGCGTTCTGATCTCGACCTGGTCGGTCGGTGGTGACCCGAGAATCACGATTCAGCTGAACACAGAGCAGGCATCGCTGTTCGCTGATGATCCAACGGTCGTCGCGGTGGTGGGGCACACCGGGAGTCGCGAGGCCCTGCTGGCTGCCGCCGTATACAACGCCCGCGAAGTACCTCACGTTGTTCCTAACGCGACGAGTGGACTGCTCGGTCAATCCGGGCCGTGGACGTTTACTCTCGTTCCCAGCGACTCGGTGGAGGGCGCCTTTATCGCCGATTACGCGCTCGATTCGCTCCGCGGGTCCCGCCTTGGCGTCCTGTATCTCGGTGATGAGTATGGAATTGGATTGCGAGACGGAGTGCGTGCGGCGCTGCGCCGGCGCGGAACCGATTTCGTCGACGCGTCCATGATTCCGTCCGATTGGTGCTACGCGGAACCGGCGGCCACCATTCATCGCGCCATCATCAATGCCTCGCTGCGCCGGTCGAAACCCGACGTCGTTGTGGTCACCACCGGCTCTTCGAGCGGATGGTGCACCGCGGAGCTCATTCACCAGGCGAATCCGGAAACGTGGATAATCTTCGGCGACGGCATGGATGGTGCGCGGCAGGTTCCGGACCTCACGCCGCGCGTCAATCCCGGCCGGATCCGGGGCGTTGAGTTCTGGGCGGCAAGCACCGATTCCATGAGTCGTGCTTTCGTCGACCGGGTGCAGGGCAAAATGAAGCAGCCGCTCGGGGCATCCCACGCGCTTCAATACGACGCGTACATGCTCCTTGCCGCCGCCATCCACGAAGCAGGACCCGATCGGCGGGCGATCCGACGGTGGCTCGAATCACTCGGCGTTTCTCGCGAACCCTGGCAGGGAGTGACCGGTCCCATCGCGTTCAACCGGCCGCGCAGCGAAATCCTCCGCATGAGCGGGCCGACGGTTTCGGTACCATGAACGAGCCAGTCGCGCGCGCGCGCGGGTCGCTTCGCACATCGATCATGGCCTTTGGCGTGGCCGCCGTCGTGTACGTCGCCATACTCGGCCTTCTCGTCAGGCTCGCGGTTCAACCCGCGTCCACGAGGCTCAGGCAGAGCAGCCAGGCCGTGCTTCAGGAGTACCGTGAAAGCGCGGTGCGTGCCGGCACCATGAGCGCCACCATAACGAGCCTGTGGCGCTTGCATGAGCAGGCACGGACGCAACCGGTTACACTCGATTCGCTTGAGGCGTTGCGGTACCGTGTCGAGAAACTCGCCGAGACGTCTCGCACGATGCATCGCCTCGCCGCGGCGGCCGGAGCGGCGTCGAACCTGCGCCTCGAGCTCGCAGAAGCGCTGGTCTATGAGGACCGGTTGCGGAGCGAAATGCTTGGCGCGATCGCGTCACTGGAACTGGGCGAATATCCCGTGGCCGAACGGATGTTGCGCCGGGCGGACTCGCTCAGCACTCCGCTCGACGAATCGCTCAACAGCGCGACGGCGATGGCGCTCCAGGAAATGACCGCGCACGAGGACAACCTCGCCCGTGCGTTGTCCGCCATGACCACCGTGGTCTGGATCTGGTTGTTAGGCGGCATGATCGCGCTGGGGTCGCTCGCGCTGTTCCTCCAGCGCCGCCTCAACGCCCCGTTAGTGCGACTCGACGAAGCGCTCGACCGGGTCAGCGTGGGTGACCTCGGGCTTCAGCTCATCCATCCGCACCAGGATGAGTTGGGCCGCCTCGCGGCGCAGTTCAATCGCATGACCGCGATGCTCCGGCAACGGGCGCTCGATGACGAGCGTCGCGCCGAAGACCGGACCGCCGCGCGTACACGACTGATACTCGACGCGGCGCTCGATGCCGTCGTAGTTGCGGATGCCGCCGGTGTGATCAAGGAATGGTCGCCGCAGGCGGAGCAGGTATTCGGGTGGACCAGAGCGGAAGTCATCGACCAACGCCTGGCCGATACCATCGTCCCGCACGAGCATCGTCAGGCGCACACCGATGGCCTCGAACGATTCGGCCGAACCGGAACCGGTCCGTTTGTGAATCGGCGGCTGGAGCTCGCGGCTCTCCGAAAGGACGGCACCCGGTTTCCCATAGAAATCACCATCACGCCGTTGCGCCGCGGGTCGCACACGGAGTTCAGCGCGTTCATCCGCGACATTACGGAACGAAAACGCGCGCAGGCTGCCATTGCGGAAAGCGAGGCGCGTTATCGCGCGGCGTTCGAGCAGGCCGCCGTCGGCATGGTCGAGGTGGGCCTGGACGGCCGATACCTCCGGGTCAACCAGGCCTTTGCCGAATTGGTTGGGCGTCCGGCCTCGTCCATCATCGGTATGACGATTGCCGAGCTTTCGCATCCTGATGATCGCGAGGCCGACTCGACGGCGTTCACGCGGATGGTCGCCGGGCTCGAACCCGTGCGGCGTCAAAAACGGTACCTGCGCCCGGACGGGACGGTCGCGATCTGCAACCTGGCCGCCGCCCTGGTACGTGACTCGTCAGGCGCTCCACTCTACGCCGTCACAGTCGCCCAGGACGTGACCGCCCAGCGCCGACTCGAGGAAGAACTGCGTCAGGCACACAAGATGGAAGCGGTTGGACAGCTGGCCGGTGGTATCGCGCATGACTTCAACAACCTGCTCACCGCGATCATCGGGTATGCGGACCTCCTGCGCTCCAACGAGGGGACTTCTGCCGCCATCCAGGACGACGCGTCGGCCATCAAGGCGACGGCGGCTCGCGGAGCCGAGCTCGCCCGCAACCTGTTGACACTGGCCAGGACGGCGCCTTCCCGCGGAGAACCCGTGGACGTGCATCAGTCGATCATCGAGGTGCGTGATATCGCCGCTCGAACATTCGATCGTCGGATCGCGTTGCGGATGCACCTCGACGCGCAGCGCCCAATCGTCACCGGTGACCGATCGCTGCTTACCAACGCGTTCCTCAACCTCGCATTGAACGCGCGAGATGCGATGCCTGACGGTGGCGAATTGACGATCACCACGACCGAACGTGAGCTCGGCGCCGACGAATGCGTGCGTCTGGCGGGTGTGGTTGAACCCGGTCCCTTCCTCGTGGTGCGCGTTGAAGACACCGGAACCGGTATGACACCGAGCGTTCAACAGCGCGCGTTCGAGCCGTTCTTTACGAACAAACCAATGGGAAAAGGCACCGGCATTGGGCTCTCGATGGTTTACGGCACCGTGCGATCACACTCTGGTGCGATTGAACTGCACTCACAACTTGGTCGGGGAACTTCCTTCACCATTTACCTGCCCCTGCGCGCCGAAGAGGCCGAAGGCCAGGAGCCCGTTGTCCCGTTGGTCGTGACTGGTTCCGGGCGCATCCTGTTGGCCGACGACGACGACACCGTGCGCGACGTGGCACGTCGCATGTTGCAGGAAATGGGCTACGAGGTGGACTGTGCCGCCGACGGCGCTGAAGCCGTCGAGCGTGTCGCCTCGGATCCGGTTCGGTATCAGCTCGCGATCCTCGATGGAAACATGCCGAAACTTCACGGCCGGGATGCGGCGACCAGTATTCGGCAATTGGCGCCAGACCTGCCGCTCGTGCTCTCGACCGGCTACCTCGAGCCTGACGACTCCGACATACTCGCGGGTTATGGGTTCAGTGGCTTTATCGCCAAGCCATATTCGATGAGCGACCTGTCGCGATTAGTTGCTCAGCAGATGAGCTCCGTGAAATGACAACGCCGGCGAGCTTGCGCTGCCGGCGTTGTATTCAGTGGAGGCGCGGGGATTCGAACCCCGGTCCGAAGTTGGATCGACCACAGCTTCTACGTGCGTATCTCATCGTTCAGGGTCTCCGTGAACTGGCCGATGAGCCGCCGATTCCCGGACAAGCCTTCTAAACTTTCGCCCGACGCCCGAAGGCGCTGCGCCGGACTATCCCGATATTGCGATACCCACGACGCCGCCTCGGGCAGGCTTCATCATGGGCAGGTGCAGTAACTACGTCAGAGACGCAAGCGTCGGAGACGCGAGTTACGCAGCCAATGCCAGGTTGTTGTTGGCAGTTGTGATTTTCCCGAGAGTTTTACCAGGGCTCAGGAGGCCTGGGCACGCTGCCACAGCTTCACCGACCCCGTCGAAGCCAAGTCGCCCCCGTAGGTCTGAC
>DASRPK010000008.1:0-39686 GCA_035646395.1 Gemmatimonadaceae bacterium
CCGACTTCGGTCCGCCAGTTTCGCGTTAGGCGGTAGCCGACCGCAAACGTCGCGCGATTCTGGTCGAAGATGTTGCGCTGCACATTCCGGCCGATGCCAACGAACAGTTCGTTCGCCAGGGACACGTAGGCTTCGCCTTCCTCGATCGCGTCGCCACTCAGCGGCAGCGTTCCCTTGACCTGGTACCGGAATCGATTCGAGCGTTCCCAGGAGTCGATGTGATCGACCTCGGGATCGTCGCGACGGCCGCGATAGCGTTGCTCGAGCCGGTACCGGTGCGACACGTCGAGTCGCCCGATCTCATGCGAGAGCTGCAATTGCTGCCAGATGCGACGTTCGGTGACTGCGTAGTCCGAAGGGAGCTCGCCATACTGATAGCTGCGCGACCAGTTCGCACCAACGGCCGCGCGGACATGGTCGGTGATCTCGTACGCGAGTCCGCCCCGCACGAAGTTCGCCATCGCCTCATCAAACGTGCCCGAGCGGCGCGCCGACGCATCGAATAACACCGCCCATTTCTCGCTGACGGCTACGTCGGCGTTGACGACGAACCAGGCGTTAGTGTTGGTAGACGTTTGTCGCTGGGCGAGGGCGTGTTGAGATGGGAACGCGGCTGCGGCAAGTATCGCTAGCGTTTTCAATCGTCGATGCACAGGGACCTGGATGGCGGATGGGCGATGGGCGATGGCGATGAACAGATTCCTGACGATGACTTGAGACTCGCACCGACGCGCGTGCAATCTAGGGCTCGCACGGAGGCAATCCATGATGTTGAAACCGGTTCGCCAGGGCTCGTTGCTCTCACTTGCAGATCGCGATGCACGACCTCCTAAGGGGCTCAAGGACAAGTCTGCCCTGAAGGAGGCGCTCAAGGAGGAAGTCGAGAAACTGGGGAAGCTTCAGGACCGCTTGATGGCCGGCAAACAAAAAGCGGTGCTGGTCATCTTCCAGGGGCGCGATGCGTCAGGCAAGGATGGCGCGATCAAGCAGGTGTTCGATGGCTGTAATCCCCAAGGCTGTCGCGTGACGTCGTTCGGTGTGCCGACCGCGCTCGAACTGTCGCACGACTTTCTGTGGCGCATCCACGAGGCGGTGCCGCCGCGAGGAATCATCGGGATCTTCAATCGGTCGCATTACGAGGACGTGATTGCCGTTCGCGTGAAGCGATTGGCACCCACCGAGGTCTGGCGCGCGAGATACGAGCAGATCAACAACTTCGAACGCATGCTCACCGCGAACGGCGTCACGATCCTGAAGTTCTTCCTCCACATCTCGCGCGCCGAGCAGCGGGAGCGGTTGATCGACCGGCTCGACGATCCGGAGGAGAACTGGAAGTTTCGCGAGGGGGACCTCGATGACCGTCGCCGGTGGAGCGCGTTTACCGCGGCGTATCGGGACGCTTTGCGGCTCTGCAGCAGCAAATGGGCCCCGTGGTACGTGGTGCCGGCGGATTCCAAGACAGTCCGTAACTACTTGATAACCCGCACGTTGAACGAGACGCTTCGCGGGTTGCGGCTGAGATACCCAGAGGCTCGGCCGGAAGTTTTGGCGCTGAGGAAGACCATTGTTTGACCGGGTAAACGGGTAAACGGGTAAACGGGTGAACGGGCCGACGGATAGGCGGGACCATCTACAGCAGTAGTAAACCCTTCGGGCGGGGGCGAGGACTAATCCCGGGAAAGCTCATCACCAGCTCTGCCCTACGAGGTCCAATCCCATGCTGAATCGGTTAGCCCTGTCAGCCGCGCTGGTCGCCACGGCGTCCCCGGCGCTCGCGCAGAACGTTCAAACACGCACGCTGTCGAAACCGGACGCTGAATTCTCGGAGCCGTTCACGCAGATCGGCGGCCTTCGCGAGTTAAAGGATGGGCGTGTCATCGTCGTCGATCCGAGAGACAAGGTCGTACAGGTCGTGGACATGAAGGCCGGCACGGCGACCAAGCTCGGTCGCGAAGGAGGGGGACCGGGCGAGTATGGACTTCCGTTCAGTCTGATGGCCCTCCCCAATGACACGACGGCGATTGCCGATATCCTGAACAACCGATTGTTGCTCATCAACCCGAATGCAACCGTCGGCGGTTTCGTGGACTTGAACGTTCCCCCGCCGGCCGGTGCACGTGGCGGCGGTGGGATGCTGATGATCGGAGCCAGCATGCCAACGGCGGCCGATGCCAGGGGGCGCATGTACGTCCGGGGCGCGCCGTTCCGGATGACTGACCAGGGACCGCAGTCTGCGGATTCCGTTCCAATGATTCGGTGGGATCGGAAAAGCGGAAAACGCGACACGGTCGCGTGGCTGCGACTCCCTGCAAGTGCCAACCAGGTCACCAGCAGTGGAGGGCGTGGCAACCAGCAGGTGAGAGTGCGGATGGGCGGCGGACCCCCGTTCAACGGAGCCGACCAGATGGTAGTCGGACCTGACGGCCGAATCGCGATTGCGCATCACGACCCGTACAGCGTGGACTTCGTGACCGAGACGGGTCAGCGCGTGCGCGGCCAGCCGATTCGTTATGATCGCCAGCGAATCAGTGAAGGCCACAAGGCGGAGTGGCGCGAGCGGCAGAAGACCGCGACCGGGCTGACGATCAGTAATGACAACGGGCGGCGTTCTGCGACGATGGGTCCGGCCGGCCAGCAGCAGGATCCTGAGGTGTGGGGTGGCGAATTCATGCCGCCGTTTCTTCCCGTCAATAACACGCTGACGTTCTCGAATGACGGATATCTCTGGATTCAGCGCACGGGTCCCGCGGGTCAGCCGCCGACGTTTGACGTGATCGATCGCGCCGGCAACCTGGCACTCAAGGTGGTGTTGCCCAAGCGTTCGCGTCTGGTGGGCTTTGGCAACGGCACGGTCTATACCGCCCGATTCGACGAGGATGATCTGCAATACCTGCAGAAGCACCGGTTCACGATGCCGGACAGACCCTAACGAAGGCAGCGACCGGCGACCAGTAAAGGCCAGAGGGTGTACTCCTCTGGCCTTTTGCTCGTTAGGTCTGTTTTGGCGAATAGATACCGCCAATCACGATTACCACCACGCGCGACCTCGCCTCATCTTCTCAGCCACACCACGGCAAAAAGTGTTTTCACCGATGAGGCGGACTGTCCCACCTCGGACGGCAGTGGCGGTCGGCCGCAAGGTGTCTTTGGGGGCCACCGATCGGTGAGTGTGCGGGTTGGATCCGCTTGTCGCATGGTTCTTTCGCTTTGCGGTCCCGCTATGGACGTCGTAACGCGCGCGGGCGCGGCATAAAGCTCTACCGACTCTATGTCTTCGGGCGCAAAGTCCGACAGGTTGGCACCCGGTCGGGCGATGCCGTCGACAAACAGACACAAGTCAGACGCGATGAAAATACTCTTCTTCGCTACTTCCGGCGCGAACTGAAGGGCCTTGTCGAGCGGCATCTTCTCGCGACCCTTCAGGATTTCGTGCGGAACAAAGGCCGTGTGGATACCGCGGAACGTGAGACGAGAATCCATCTCGCGATACAGCATTTCCATGTGCTGGTCGCGGCTGACTCGCCCGCGATCGACAACCAGATCCAGCTCCGTTCCGCCGCCGACGGGGACCACCACCCCAACGTTGCGTGATTCGAAGAACGGATGCTTCACGCGCACGACATACGAACCCGGCTTGAGCTCCGGAAAGTTGAACGTGCCTGACGAGTTGGTTGAATCTGCCTTACGAGCACCAATGATCTCGATGCGCGCGCCGGGAACCGGGAGCAGCGAATCCTTCGAGATCACTGAACCATAGAGGCCGTTGCGTTTCGCGGTGACCGCAACGGTGTCGAGGTACGTGAGGCGGCGCAGGATCACGTCGACGGTGACATCGGTGCCGGTCATCTCGAGCGGCTTTGTCTCGGGCGAAAAGCCGACCCATGTGACTCGCAGGGTGTGCGCTCCCTGGGGGACTCCGATGAAACTGAACCGACCCTCGCGGTCTGTCCGGAGCTGCCGAATGGCCCCCTGAGGGTCCAGTGTCACCTGCGCGTGTTCGATCGGGCGACCCGCTTCGTTTGTGACAGTGCCGCGAACCGACGCTACGCCCTGACCCTCGACCGGTTGGTAGGCGAGTACTCCCATAATCAGCACCCAGCACACAACAGAATGGTGATTCATGGGTTTCTTGGCGGAGAAACCAGGGAAGCTGAGCTCCAAACACTCAGCCTTCCATAAGCGGCTGCCTGCTACCCCCACTCAACACCCGGGTTCGCGGGAGGTCGTAAGGGGGTCAGACCGGGGTCAGACCGGGGTCAGACCAGGGTCTGACCCCGGTCTGACCCCGGTCTGACCCCTCCAATGTTTCTGTGGTGGTGCTGAATCACGGTGGACCCCATTTTCTGCGGGATCATCCCCTGACGGGAAACCCTTCGGCAGCGCCCGACGACAAAGGTAGTTGAAGGCGCTGGTCCCCTCTCACTGACCGTCATGACTTCGCCGCGATATCTCGTCTCGCTTGCCGCCCTGCTCCTCATGACCTTCGCCGGCGGCTGCAAGAAGGCCGACGGGTCGGAGGCCGATTCGACCGGCGCATCCAGCGATTCCACCGCCGCACCAACCGACGCCGCACCCACGACCGCGCTCGCCCTCCCTGTCGCGGCAGTACCAGTGCGCGAAGGCGACCTGGTTATCACCGTCTCGACCACCGGTCAGGTGGCGTCCGATGAAGTGTCGGCGCTGCGATCAGAAGTTGCCGGCACCATCCAGAAGGTGCTCGTGCGGCCCGGCGATCGCGTCCGCCGTGGGCAAGTGCTGATCAACTTCGACCCGCGGAACCTCGAGATCAACGTGAAGGACGCCGAAGCGCAGCTCGATCGCGCGATGCAGACTTTTCGCGAGAGCTACTATCCCGACTCAGTCGTCACCGGCCGCGTGCCAACCGAGGAGCAGCGCCGCACCGCGATGATCAAGGCGGGCGTGCCGACCGCGCAGGTCGCGCTGGAACGTGCGAAGCTGGACCGTGAGAAGGCGACCGTGGTGAGTCCGTTCGATGGGCTCGTCGACCAGGTGCCGGTGGCCGCCGGCATGCGCGTCGGCGCCGGGGAGCTGCTCACCCGAGTAGTGAACCTCGGCGCACTCCGTATCGACGCCCAGGTCCTGGAGCATGACATGCCGCTGATTCGTGAAGGCGGACAGGCCACCGTGACCAGTGCTGCCGCCAACCGCGTCATCATGGGTCGCATTGTCGCCGTGTTGCCGATCGTCGACACCACCACGCGCTCGGGACGGGCGTTCGTTCGCATTCCAGCCGGAAGTTCGTTGCGGCCCGGCATGTACGCCGACGTCAAGCTCGAGGCGGCGCGCCTAACGGGACGGCGCCTGGTGCCTACGCGCGCGATCATCCAGCGCGACAACCGGCCACTGGTCTTCGTGGTCAAAAATGGCCGGGCGCAGTGGGTGTACATCAACCCGGGTCGCTCCAACGGACTGGAAACGGAAGTGCTGCCGGATTCCGGCACGGGCCTCATTCCGGTGGAAGTGGGCGACGAAGTGATCGTGGAAGGACACCTCACGCTCACGCATGATGCGACGGTACGGGTTGTGAATGCTGATACAGGGCGGACCGGTACGCCGATTCGACGGCCGGATTGATTCTTTCGTGGACGTGGGACGTGGGACGTGGAATCTGACGTCTGATCTTCGCCGTGTTAATCCGCAGTCTCTCACGTCCCACGTCCCACGTCCCACGTCCACTTTCTGATCGAACGGCAGCTCCGACCCCGATTACCACTTTCTGAACAGATGTCCCTGACCTCCGCAGCGATCAAACGACCCGTCAGCACCATCGCCGCCACGCTTGGCATCGTGCTGCTGGGGTCTGTGTCGTTAGGCCGCATGCCGGTCTCGCTGTTGCCGGACGTCACGCTGCCGGTGCTCACAATTCGCACGCTGTATCCCGACGCTGCCGCCACCGAGGTCAGTCGCTTCGTCGCGGAGCCGATCGAGCGGGCCGTCGCCGCGACGCCGGGCCTGGTCGAGCTGCGCTCGGTCAGCCGGAACGGCGAGGCCACCACCACACTGCGGTTCGCGTGGGGCACCGACATGCAGGGGACGCTGCTCAACGTCCGCGAACAGCTCGACAATGCGCGTTCCGGGTTACCCGAAAGCGCTGAACGTCCCACGCTCCTCACCAGCGATCCCGGCGAACGGCCGATCGCGGTCCTGAGCCTCAGCATCAAGGGCGACCTGCGCGAACTGGCACGCACGGCCGAAGACGTCTATGCGCGCCGTCTGGAACAGATCGGCGGTGTCGCCAGCGTGGCCGTCGTCGGGACGCCGCAGGACGAGATCCGCATCGAAGTCGACCCGGCCCGGATGCGCGGGCTCAACATAACGAGTGACGACATCGCCAACGCGATCACCGCAGCGAACGTCACCGGAATGGCCGGCACGATCCGGCGCGGGCAATTCCGCTTCTCGGTGCGGGCACTCACGGAATTCCGCACGCCATCCGAGATCGGCGACACGCCGGTGGGCCCTTCAGGCAGTGGCATCAAGCTTCGCGACCTTTCCACGGTCGTCGTCACGACCGCTGATCCATTGACCCTGACGCGACTGGACGGTGAACCAGCCGTCGGCCTGGTGGTTTACAAGGATGCTGGATCGAATACGGTCTCGGTTACCAAGGAACTCGAGAAGGTCGTCGACCAGCTCCGCACCGAGTTCCCCGGCATCACGCTGACCGTCGTGGCCGAGCAGGCGGACTTCGTCGTCGATGCACTGTCGAACCTCGGACAGGAAATCCTCCTCGGCGGGGCGATGTCGCTGATCGTCATGCTCGTGTTCCTCAGGAACTGGCGCCTGTCGCTGGCGATCGGCCTGATGGTGCCGCTGTCGGTGCTGGTCGCTCTCGTGCTGCTCCAGGCACTGGACGTTACTGTCAACGTGCTGTCGCTGGGCGGGCTCGCACTGGGGGTCGGCCTGCTGATCGACAACGCGATCGTGGTTGCAGAGGCCTCGGCGCGGAAACATGCCGAAGGCGTGCCGATGAGCGAGGCGGCGCGGATTGCAACCGAGGAGGTGTCAGGGCCGCTGACCGCCGGCACCCTGACGACAATCCTTGTCTTCGGGCCGATCGTGTTCGTGCAGGGACTCGCAGCGGCGCTGTTCCGGGATCTTTCGCTCTCGGTCGTCACATCAGTCGGTGCTTCGCTCATCCTGGCACTGACGCTGATGCCGGTGATGGTCATCGGACGTCGGAGAAAGGCAGAGGCCGGAGGCCAGAGGCCAGTGGGGATTGCCGGGTCACGAGTCACGAGTCACGAGTCACGAAAACGTCCCGACGTCCTCGCGCGATTTGGACATCGGCTGGAGGATCTGTACGAACGCGGGATGATGTGGTCACTGAACCATCCTGGACGCGTATTCGGCATCACCCTGGTTGGACTGGCGGGCACGATCTGGGTAACGATGCAACTGCCGCGGGAGATCCTGCCGCAGGTCGAGGAGCGTGTGGTCGTAGCCTCGCTCGCGCTGGTCGAAGGGACTGCGATCGAGGAAACCGTGCGTCAGTCGAAACGCCTGGAGGACGTGGCTCATTCGTTAGGCTCACGTGGCGTGTACGCGCGGGTGGGCGTTGCGACCGACGAGGAGATTCTGGCGGGCGCCGATCCGGGAACATCCGCCACGGCCCAGCTCATCCTGCCGGTGCCGGACGGCAAGGGCGCCGCCGAGTTTGCCGATGAAATGCGCACGGCCCTGCCGGACCTCGCCGGCCAGGGCATGCTTGCCCTCGATGTCGCCGGGGGGTCCGAATTCGGAAGCCTCATCGGCCGCGAGGGTCGTATCGTGCGCGTGGAATTGTCCGCGCGTACGTACGATGAAGCTTCGCGCTGGGCTGATTCCGCGCGCTCGCTGATGCGCGGACTGACGTCGCTCTCCGATGTGCGCGACGCACAGGAAGGCATGCAACCGGTCGTAGAAGTCACGCTCCACCGGCAACGGATCGCCGAGCGCGGACTGACAACACGAATGGTGTCGAACGCGTTGGCGGGAGGGCTTGGTGGCGTGTCAGCCACCGAGTTGCGCGAAACCGATCGCCGCACACCGATCACCGTTCGTTATGCGGGCAGCAAGAACGAAGATCTCGCGGAAGCATTGAACGCGGTGGTAGCCGGAGTGCCGGTGTCGCAGCTGGTGGAGGCGAAGGAAATACGGGCTCCGGTCGAAGTGGTCAGGGTGGGTCAACGTCCGGTAGTCGCGGTCGAGGGGCTGATCCAGAGCGGTGGAACGGCGCGCGCGTCAAAGGACGTAACGGCGGCGATGTCCGCGGTTCAACTGCCGGCCGGCGTTTCATGGGCCGTGACGGGCGCCGATGCCGAGCAACAGCGAACCACGAGGGAGCTCGTATTGGTGGCCTTGCTCGCGGCGTGCCTCGTCTTCCTGGTCCTGGCGGGTGAGTTCGCGTCGTTCACGGTGCCGCTGGTCGTTATGCTGACCGTCCCGCTGGCGGCCGCCGGCGGACTGGTGTTCCTGTACCTCTCGGGCCAGAGCATCAACGTCGTGGCGCTGATCGGCATCGTGGTCATGGTCGGCATGGCCGACAACGAGGCGGTTGTGAAACTCGACGCGATCCGGCGTTTCCGGGAGATGGGCCACTCCGTCAGCGAATCCGTGTTGTTAGGCGGTCGCCAACGTCTGCGCGCCATCGCCATGTCGCTGATTACCACGATCACGGGCGTGCTGCCGTTGCTGTTCGGCTGGGGAAGCGGCGGCGAGTTGTACAAGCCGCTCGCAGCTGCCGTTATCGGTGGGAGTATTTCGGCTCTACTCGTCACGTTTTTCGTGCTACCGACTGCTTATGCGGTCCTCGAGCGCCGGAAGGAACGGGCAAACGGGCAGCCGGGCAGACGGGCAGCGGTTGCCGAGAAGGCTGCAACGCCTGTTACCGCGAGGATCTGATCTTGGTGGTTTCTCTCCCATCGGCCATCTCCCATCGGCCATCGTATGATTAAGTGGGCCGTCTCCCGTCCGGCCGTGGTCTGGGCAACGAGCATCGTCATCGTGCTCGGCGGCATCGTCTCGTTCACGAAACTCGCGCTCGCGACGAAGACAACCGTCGAGCTCCCGCGGCTGATGATCAGCTCTTCATGGACTGGGGCGTCCGCAGAGCTGATGGAGATGTACGTCGCGTCGCCGATCGAATCGGCGATCCAGGGAGTGCGTGGCGTCCGGAAAACCCGCAGCACCTCGAGTGAGGGGTCTGCCTCGATCACCGCCGAGCTGGACCCGCGCGCCGACGTCCAGATTGCGCGCCTGTCGATTCTGGAGCGGCTTGAAATCCTTGTGCCTGAATTTCCACGAGGTGTGTCGCGTCCGAGGGTGGTCAACTACGTGCCACAGGACCTGCAGGAACCGGTCCTGTTCACGTTGACCGTCACCGGCCCATACACGTCGGGGGCGTTGCAGAAGCTTGCCGACGAGCAGCTGAGCCCCCGGCTTTCCGCTGTCGCCGGTGTAGCCGGCATCGATTCGAGGGGCGGCACCGACTTTTCCGTTACCGTCTCGTATGACGGAAAGCTGATGCGCCAGCTGGGCGTGTCGCCGATTGCACTGGTCGCCGCGGTGCGTGAGGCGCGGCTCGTCCAGGCGTTAGGTGAGGAGCAGCGGGGTGTCAGCGAGCTCGAAGTCACGCTGCGAGACCAGCCGAACGCGGTGGAGCAGCTCGAGCACCTCCCGGTGCGCGGGCGCGGTGGGCGCGTGTTCCGGCTCGGCGAGCTCGCCACTGTGCGACCTGAAGAAGATGCGCGCGGACGTTTCAACCGCATCAACGGACAGCCGGCGATCACGATGGACATTTCGCGCCAGCCGAGCGCCGACGCGATCCACACCGCGGCGGCACTGCGGGTCGCGATCGATGAGCTTCGCCCAACGCTTCCACCGAGCGTCACCATCCGCATCGTGAACGACGAGAGCGAGGAACTGGCCAAGCAGCTCAACAACCTGCTGTTGCGCGGCGCGATTGCGTTTGCCGCCGTCATCCTTGTCATCGCGGTCATGCTCCGGGACGTACGCGCGGTCGCCCTCGTGATGGGCAGTGCGGCGGTTTCCATCGCGGGAACCGCGTTTGGCCTCTACGTCTTCGATATTCCGGCGAACATGCTGACGCTGGCCGGCCTGGCGATGGGCATCGGCATTCTCGTCCAGAATGGATTGGTGGTGGCCGAACGCCTGGGCACGGTTGCCGATACTCGTGAGGCGCGAGCCGACGTCGCTGCGCGCATAACGCCGGCCGTGATTGGCGCCTCGCTGACCACGGCCGTAGTGCTCTTCCCGTTCCTCTACCTGCAAGGGAATGCGCGGGCGGCGTTCATGCCGTTCGCGGCCGCGTTCACGATGGCGCTGGGCTTTTCCGTCGTGGCGTCGGTTGTGATGATCCCGTCGCTCGCGGCCGGTCACCGGATCCACGAGACGTCGTGGCGACGGTCGAGGCGCTTCTATGCTCGCGTGCTGGGGCCGCTGATCCGGGTCCGCTGGGTCACCATTGGCTTCACCGCGCTCATGCTGGCGGGCCTGACGTGGGTGTTCATCAAGAAGGTGCCGCGCTTCGCTTTTGGCGGATTCGGATTCGGGCAGCGGACTACCGTCACCGCGTTCCTGAGCTTCCCGCGGGGTTCTGATCCGGTGACGCTCGACAACTCGATTCGCGAGCTCGAAGCGCTGGCAGTTGGTCAACCGGGCGTCGAGCAGGTTCGCGCCCAGAGTTACGGCGCAAACGGTGCGATGATGCAGGTCATCTTCACCCGCGAGCATGAGCTGACGGCGATCCCGCTCGAGATGGAGGAACGCTTGACGCAGCGGGCCGTGTTCATCGGCGGAGCATCGGTCAGCGTTCGTGGCCAGGGTCCGGGCTTCTCGTCAGGCTACGGCTCGTCAAGCATGGCCTCGTTCCGGATTCGCGTGATGGGCTACTCGTTCGCCGGCGTCGAGCAGATGGCGATCGACCTGAAGGAACGGCTCGAGCGCATCGCGCGCGTGCGGAACGTCGACATCACCACGGCGTCGAGTTTCCGCAGCGAAAAGGCGGTGGGCGTCGCCATTGAGCCGGATCGGGCCGCGCTCGCGCGTTTCGGGCTGACGTCTGCCGATTTCGGCGCAGCGGTCGGGCGTGAGATGCAGGGTTCAGTCGGTGCCCAACCACTCGAGATCGGGGGAGACGAGATTCCCGTCAACGTGAAGGCACTCGGCGCCAATACCCGGTCGCTCGACGACCTGCGCGAAGCGTTGCTGGCCACGCCGGATGGTGGGTCAGTGCCGATCGGCGCGGTATCGACCGTAAGTGAGCGCGAATTGCTGTCGGCGATCGATCGTGAAGATCAGCAGTACATGCGGACCGTCGCCTACGAATTCCGCGGTCCCAACCGGCTGGCGCAGCGTACGCACGACGCGTTCATGAAATCCGTCTCCACGCCGCCGGGCTACAAAGTTGAAGAGGCAGGGTTCGGGTTCTTCACACCAGACAACAGCGAGAAGGGGCTGTGGCTGGTGTTCGCCATCGGCATCATCCTCGTGATCCTCGCCGTCGCCCTCGTGTTCGACTCCATCTGGGCCACGTCGATCATCTTCCTCAGCCTGCCCATCGCGTTAGGCGGCGTGATTTTCGCGTTCTGGGTCATGAAGGCTGCGTTCACTCGAGAGGCAGCGGTTGGCGTGATCCTCGTGATCGGACTGGCGGTGAACCAGTCGATCCTGGTAACCGACGCGGGTCTGGCCCGGCGACGGGCGAGGGCAGCCCGCGGGCTGGGCGGTCTGGGCCGGATCGAGGCATTACGCGCCGCCCTCGACCGGGCCGGCATGGTGATCCTGGTAACGCTCACGTCCATGGCCAGCCTCATTCCGCTGGCGGTGGGCACGTCCACGCAGGACATCTTTGGCGCCATTGCCCTGGCGACGGCGGGCGGAACCATCTTCGGGACGATCGGGGCACTGTTTGTCGTACCTGCCCTGCTGGTTGGCCGACAGAAGAGACGTCCGGGGCGACGCCGGTCATCGATGGACGTTCGAGTTGACCCGGTGGAAGCGACGTGAGGCGGCGACCAGCACGTCAAACGATCAACCCCGGTGGGGACCCTAACGATTCGGAATGCTGTTCGCCCGCGCCTTGTGCCAGTTTGTCATCACCATGAGCGGGAAGATGGTGCCCAGATCGCCCGCGCGGAGCATGACAAACTCCTGGTCGCCGGGAAGCACATCGTAGCTCGGTGTGCCCAGTCGGTACCGGCCGGCGACGACAAACAGAGTGTCCCGTTGCACGATCCTGAATCGAGCGGCCGGCGAAGCCGGCGAGACGCTTGCCGCCACCAGGTGCGTGGCGGTGCGGTAAAACAGTTCCTTGCCGCTGCGCGACCATACTGGATCGAATCCGCCGTCCAGCGAAATGGGGACTTCGTCGCCTCCCCGCGGAATGGGCTGCACGTACACTTCCTGGCGACCCGTCCTGTCTGACACGTAAGCGAGCCAACGCCCGTCTGGCGAGACCCGCGCGGAGATCTCGCGATACGATTGCGTCAGGAACGGGCGAGGCGTGGACAGGGAGTCGCTATGCACGAGCCAGATGTCATCCTGGCCTGAGTTGTCCGGGTCAACAGCCAAAGCCGAATAGCCAGGAGTCGGGCCGATCGAAAGGTTGAATGCGCCTCCGGCGAGCCCAGTCATCGGCGCGGCCTCGCCAGTACGGTACAATGGTCGAACCATCGGTACTCCAGTTCCCGCGCGCGTATCAGTCACCTTGATGTAGACAATCCGTTCTCCGTCGGGAAGCCAGTTGGCTCGAAAGCTCAGTGAGTCAGTAGTAACGCGAAGTAACGCATTCGAGGTCAGGTCGACCCGCCAGATATCGCTCGGTCCGCCCACGCCGGCGCGATTCTCGACGGTGAGCGCGATCTGCTTGCCGTCAGGCGACAGTCGAGGAAAGGCGAAGTATCCCGGCGATACGGGGATACTGCGCTCGACGCCGGACCGGCTCACAGCCACAAGGCTCGTGGTCCCGCGCTGGGCACCGCCGCCAAGCCAGGCGAGTGTCCCATTCCGCGAGACGGCCACCGCGGCCGCGCCGCCGGTTCCAAGACGAACGCCCTCGACAACGACAAACGCCGCCGCAGTCATTCGGCGCGACTTGTGGTCGAATGGGGCGGCCATCAGCACACCGTCAGCAGTAACAAACAAGAGGTGGCCAGTCGGCGAATAGCGCGGATAAGTGCCTTGAAGGCCGAGTTCGGTCACGGAACCTGAAGCAATGTCGACAACGCCAAGCTCGATGGCATCGAGCGCGACCGTTCGTTTCCAGATCGCCATCAGCGCGGCTTTTCCGCCGGGCAAGAGTGCCGGAAATCCATAACGGACGTGTTCTCGCCCGGAATCCGGTTTTGCCAGCAACGTACGTGGGCCCCCGGAGGACGGCATCGTCCAGAGCGCGTCGCGAACTGCCAGAACTATGAGCTCACCGTCGATCCAGGAAATCTGGCCGTTGGGTGACGCCGAGTCGATAAACGTTCGGGGCGTACCCCCGCGGAGCCCGACGCGCAATCCGGCGGCCACGCCACCGCGACCTGTTCCCGGTGCCGGAGGCATGAACAGCACGTCACTCCCGTCCGGACTGAGAATCGGTGCTCGGGCATTTTCGGTGCCGCGGATTCTCACGATGGCCGGGTCGTCCAGACGACGAATGAACAGGGCAGGTTCTCTACCACCCGAATCTCTTCCCTGAAATACGAGGGTCGTCCCCGCCTCATCGATGGCGACGCTCGCCTGATTTCCGACCGGAGACGCGTCCATACCTGGTGGCAACGCGACCTCGAACAGCACGGGACTGCCCGTATCCGCCGGCGGTCCGCTCCGCGTGGCCAGCACGCCAGCGCCGAGGATGCCGGCCGCGGCGAGACCCCACGCCACCAGTTCTCTCGCGTTAGGTTTCGACCGACTCGACACGGAAGGTGCCGTCGCGGGTGACGTGGCCGAGGTAGTCCGCGAAATGGCCCGGGCGCCCGTGAGCGCCTCCGCGAACTCCTTCGCGGTCGCCCATCGGTCTGCGGGCAGTTTTTCCAGCGCTCGCTCGACCGCGGCTTCGACGTACTCGGGAACCGCCGATCGCGCAGTGCGAATGGAGCGGGGCCGTTCCGTCAACAGCCGGGCGATGATCGCCTGTGACGTGCTCCCGGTGTGCGGTGCGTCACCGGTCAGCATCTCGTAGGTGATTGCACCTAACGAGTACAGGTCCGTACGCCCGTCGATCGCGCGATCGCCCGTGGCCTGCTCGGGCGACATGTATTGCGGCGTGCCTAGCGACAGCCCCGTCTGCGTAATGCGCGCGCCGCCGGCGTTGCTGACGGCGAGGGCAATGCCGAAATCGGCGACCAGCGGTTGCCCCTCGTGCAGCAGGATGTTCTCCGGCTTGAGATCTCGGTGGATGACCCCGTGGCGATGGGCGTAATCGAGCGCACTGGCGATCGCGGTCGCCATGCGCACCGCTTCATCGACCGGCAGTTGCTTCTCACGATCGAGTCGGGCCCGCAGCGACTCCCCCTCGATGTACGGCATCACGTAAAACAACAGATTGTCCGCCGCTCCACTGTCGAACAGCGGCAGCAGGTTCGGGTGCTGCAGGTTCGCCGTGACCTGAATTTCGCTCAGGAACCGGTCGACTCCGAGCACAGCGCCAAGGTCGGGACGAAGGACCTTGAGTGCGACCTTACGCTGGTGGCGAACGTCTCGCGCCAGGTACACCGTGGCCATGCCACCCTCACCGATCAGCCGGTCGATGGTGTAGCGGCCAGACAGGGCGTTATTCAGCTGTTCGGTGTGCATGGGGGCGACGAAAAGCTGTGGGGCTACCGGGCGGGTCGCTAGGTCGAAACCGGATGTGGGACGTGGGACCCTGGATCCGATCGCGCGCGGATTCCATTGAAATGTGCCGGTATCTAACGGCAGGTTTATCCACCTCCCACCTCCCACATCCATGCGCCGTATTACACTGATCGCGCTCACGCTGGCAATTGCTCCGACGCTCAGGGCACAGAATGTCAGCCGTTTGCATTCGGAAATAGATCGTCGCGCCAGGGAACTCGAGTCCAAGGTCGTCGCGTGGCGTCGCGACTTCCATCAGAATCCCGAGTTAGGCAACCGGGAATTCCGGACGTCGAAGATCGTGGCCGAGCATCTGCAGACGCTCGGGATCGAGGTGAAGACCGGTGTCGCGCACACCGGTGTCGTCGGCGTGCTCAAGGGCGGCCGGCCCGGTCCCGTCGTCGCGCTACGCGCGGACATGGACGCGCTGCCTGTCACCGAGGAAGTCGACCTGCCGTTCAAGTCCACCGCCAAGACGCAGTACAACGGGCAGGAGGTCGGGGTGATGCACGCCTGCGGCCATGACAATCACGTGGCGATCCTCATGGGCGTCGCCGAGATGCTCGCGGGAATGAAGGCCGAGCTGCCCGGGACCGTGAAGTTCATCTTCCAGCCCGCCGAAGAGGGGCCACCGTTAGGCGAGAAGGGCGGCGCGCCGATGATGCTCGAGGAAGGCGCGTTCACGAATCCCAAGGTGGACGCGGTCTTCGGTCTCCATGTATTCCCGAATGAGCTCGGGCAGGTGGAATACAAGACCGGCGGCCTGATGGCGAGCAGCGACAACTTCTACATCACGGTGAAGGGCCGGCAAACGCACGGTGCGTTGCCATGGAACGGCGTCGATCCGATCGTCACGGCGTCCCAGGTCGTCCTCGGCATTCAAACCTTGATCAGCCGCCAGACCGACTTGACCCTGACACCGGCCGTCGTGACAGTGGGGATGATGCGCGGCGGAATCCGCACCAACATCGTCCCGGACAGCGTCGAGATGGCCGGCACTATCCGTACGTTTGACGAAGGGGTGCGGGCGCAGCTCCATGAACGCCTGACGAAACTGGCCGAGTCGATCGCGACCGCCAACGGCGCGACCGCCAGCGTGCGGATCCAGAAGATGACACCGGTGACCTACAATGATCCGCCGTTGACGGAGCGCATGGTCCCGACGCTGGAGCGGGTGTTAGGCAAGTCGAACGTGAAACTCGCCAGACCGACGACGACGGCCGAAGACTTCTCCTTCTTCCAGCAGGCGGCGCCGGGCATGTTCTTCTTCATCGGCGTGACGCCGAAGGATCGCGTGGGTCAGGCAGCGCCTAACCACTCGCCGAAGTTCTTCGCGGACGAAGGGGTACTCGTGCCGGGGATGCGTGCGATGGCGAATCTGGCAATCGACTTCTTGTCAGCCCCTCGACCATAGTAGCCGGCCGCCGACCTACCGGTCATCCCGTAAAAGACTTCAACACGGGGGTCACGGAGGTCACCGAGGCAAGCCATGATTGACCAAGCCTAACGTGCAGGCTGGCCCCCGTGACCTCCGTGACCTCTGTGTTGAAATGTTTTTCTGAACTGCGCTGGACTACGGAGTCTTGACGTTAGGCGCGCACTTCACCGAACCGGCGTGGGCGGCCTCGATCACCTGCACGATTTCCTCGAGCGATGACGCGCCGCGGTCCTTGTCGTACCAGGCCATCTTCCCCTCGAAGTCCGTGCCGGAGCTCATGAGCTTGATCAGCTCCGAGGGCCGTTCGACCCAGCACCCGCGCTCGTTGAACTCGGCGTCCAGCAGGATGAACGTGGGCGTGGCGGCACGACCGTCAGGCGTGCGGTGTGCCTCCATGACCGCCTTCCCCACGGTCGCGTTTATCAGACGCATCTCGACGGAAGGAACCTTGTCGAGGAGACTCGCGACGTAGGGAACGATGTTGACGGAGTCGCTGCAGCCTGGAACAGTCACCACCAGCAGCTTCCACCCAGAGCCCGCCGCCGTCGCACGTGTGACAAGCGCGTCAGGCGCGATCTTCAGCGCGTAATTCCCTTCCCATTGTTCCTTTCGCGCCGTCGCGGCGGCAACGAAGTCTGCGAAGGTGCTGCCGGACTCGTAGAGTGCTTTGTAGGTCGAGTCGACTGCAACCTGGTGACTCGTGGCTCGTGACTCGTGACTCGGCTCAACCGAGCAGACCGTCGCGCCGACTGCGAGCAAAAGGGTCGTAATCATGTTGGAGACGCTGGAGGGAGCGTAGTCAGGGCTTCGTCACGATCGCGGCGAATGAGCAGGTTCGCAAGCAGGATCGCGCCACAGAACACCGCGACATCGGCAAGGTTGAAGGTCCAGAACCGCGCGTCCCCGATTCCGATGTCGATGAAATCGACGACCCCGCGTGAGCTGCGCAGACGATCGAGCAGGTTGCCGGACGCGCCGGCAACAATCAACGCCAGCGCGAGCGCGAGGGTGCGATCGTGAGGCTCGGCGCGGCGGTACTGCATCATCAGAACGCCGAGCACTCCCAGCGCGAGAGCGGCCAGGATCCACCGCGAGTGTTCGCCCAGTGAGACGCTGAACGACGCTCCCGGGTTGTACGCCAGGGTGAAGCGAACGACGTCGCCGATCACTTCGTGTGGCACATGTTCCGGCTCCAGCCGTTCCGCGGCGACCTGTTTGGTCGTGCAGTCCGCGAGGACCAGCAGCGACACCAGCGGCCAGAACACGAAAGCCTTACCTGCCCTCATTCCAAGCCTCCTTCGCGATTCTGGAATATGACACGGGATGGCCGCAACAGGTTCGTTGGGAGGCCAATAGGACGGAAGCAGGAGGCAGGAAGCAGGAAGCAGGGATGGGCTGAGCAGGAAGCAGGAAGCAGGAAGCAGGAAGCAGGGATGGATGAGGGGCCCACGGCTGACGCCTAGGGCCCCTCAAGATTTCAAACCGTTTCGTTCATCCCCTGTTTCCTGCTTCCTGCCTCCTGCTTCCTAATACCCCTTCTTCAGAAGCGCCTTGATGTCTGCAGGCGGCTCGACGTCAGCGGGCTTCACCGTATCCCACTCCCACGACGTGAGCGTGGTCTTGAGCTCCTGGCCCATCACCTGCCCGCTCATCACCGTGGCGCGCTTGATGCCGCCCATTTCCTTGTATTCGCTGAAGTACTGCGTGACTTCCATTTCGCCCATCGGGCTGGCTTGCTTACCGGTGGTTGCTACGAGAAGGCCATCGCTCACTCCAAAGCAGTCGTGCGTCGTACGACCCGACTTCCAGGTGTGTTTCACCTTGTAGCACTCCTTGCCGTTCATCGTGGTCTTCTCGACCGTCTCGGAGCTCACGATGTTTGCGGTCGTACGCAGCGATGCGTCCGGGTCGGCCTCTTCGATCACCTGCTCCGCTTCGGCGCCGCTGAGGATGCGAGCGCCCATCGTGGGCTCTTTCGACCACGCGGTTGTGCCATCGAAGCCCGACACCACTTCCCCCATGCCGGGGATGGTCATCCTCAGCAGGAACATCTTGGTCGAGAAGATGTTGGCGGCCTCGATGTCAGCCTTCATTCCCGCGCCCGCGAATTCCATCGTCGCCTTCATGCGCGCCGACGTGTGACCCTTCCACGCCGACCCGTTGGTTGCCTTTCCATAGCGCTGGATAAGATCCTTGGCGGCAGGGAGCTCCTGCGCGCCCGCGGACGACGCGATCAGCGCGGTTAGTGAAACGGCAGCCACGCTCAGGCGCCGGACGAAGACGTTCATTTGCCACTCCGTGAGAGAGAAGGCGCGACGATCGCGCGGTAAAGATTGCAGCCAGCATGAGGCTGGTGAAGTCGAACAGAATACCCGTCGCGCACGTGCAAGTTACCTGGGTGCACCCGCTGGGTGAGTTCCGGCGATCCACAACACCGCAGCGTCGAGGGCGCTGTCACGTCCGGCCAGTAGCACGGACCGCGACAGCGGTGTCGACACATCAGGATTCACCCCAGCACCTTCGAGTCGGACCCCATCGGGTCCAGCGAAATCACCGATGACGTACATCAGGCGATCACCGTTGGGAAGTTTCGTCACGACCGCGGGCAGCGCCTGACCGGCTGACGGGCCGCCGAACACGCGAGCGCGACCCAGCCGTTGCAGTGCGGCAGCTAGTATTTCCGTGGTGCTGGCGGAAAGCTCGTCGACGAGAACAGCGACGCGCCCCTTGAAAGGGGTAAGCGGTTCACCGGCACGGGTCACTCGAATGGGGTTCGCGACATAACGCATGGTCGCCCCGCGTAATCGCATGGTGCCGAGCGTTTCCGGCTCAGCAAAGAAGTGCCCCGTCATCCCCATGATCATCGCCCCGACGCCGCCGAGATTTCCGCGAAGGTCGAGGATGACCCCGTTGCACGACCGCATCGAGGCCATCGCGTCCTCGAACTGTGGCATGACTGGCGTCATGAAAATGTTGAACCGGACGATGCCGATGCATCCGCCGTGATTCGACTGTCGCGATGCCTCGAACTGCACATGCATGGGCGGAAGCGCGCCGTATTCCACCACCTGCCCCGGTGTCTCGCGGAGCGGGAGGTTCAGGACATGGCGGGCATTGTTTGCGTCGCGTGCCGAAATGCGGATGGTGCCACCGGCCGGTCCCGTCAGGCGACCGTTGAGATTGAGCGTCAGCCTGACGAGTGCAAACCGGCGGGCCCCTTCGGGGACGGCTGACGCCGCCCGCAACGCGTTCATCACGCGCAGGGTGTCGATTTCGTCGATGATCCACCCCGGGCGGATGCCTAACGTACGCGCCGGCGCTTTTTCCTCGACGCGGGTCACCACGAGCGTGGAATCGATGAAGCGGACGACGAGCCCGGCGTCGCCAGGGAGTCCGCTGACGCTCGCGGCGCCGGCATCCATGGCCTCGCCAGGCAGGACGCCAAAATGCGATTCGCCGAGCTTCCCGAGGAGGGTCGAAATCGCCCGTCGCGTGTCGTTGCGCGACGTGCCCTGTTCGACGATCGGCCGCAACGAATCGCGGAGCGCGACCCAGTTGAGGCCCCGCATGGTCGCGTCGTAGTAGCTGTCACGAACGCGAGTCCACGCGGAGTCGAACGAGGCAAGCTCGATGGACCGGTCATAGCGGATAGCTTGCGCCTGACTCGCAGACGTGACAAACGCCGACGCCAGGATGGCCGAAATGCAGAGGGAAGAACGAGTCACGTTTACGAAGAGGGACATTCCCTAATAGACGAGTGTGAGGGCTCCGAAGCAAACAGAGGAGTTCGCGTTTGGAGGCTGTATACCCCACTCATGCAACTTGTTCAGCGGAAACCAGATACGTGGCCTGCCTCACGAATTTTGTGCTTGCATTTTAGACGCGACTCTCGTTACGCTCCCGCATGCCGTCACCACGTTTCCATCTCCCGATTCGTACCAGGGTGGCTTGTCTTGCCACCCTGGCGCTCGCGCTGATTACGTCGCGCGCCTCGACCGCCACCGCCCAGGACACCAGCACTCGACGCGACAGCGCGAGCCAGACGAAGCAGAAACAGTCGCAGTCCAAGGGCACTACGGCCGCAAAACCTGCCCCGAAGCCAAAGCCGGTGTGGCCCGTGAAGGGACCGACTCCGCTCCCGGGGTCGATCCTTCCGAATAAGCGGATCGTCGCCTATTACGGCAATCCGCTCTCGAAGCGGATGGGTATCCTGGGCGAATTACCGCCTGACGAGATGCTCAAGCGTCTCGACCGCGAGGTCAAGGCCTGGGAGCGCGCCGACAGTACGACGCCGGTGGTGCCGGCGCTGCACCTGATCGCGGTGGTGGCTCAGGGGAGCGCCGGTCGCGACGGGCTGTACCGGGCCCGGATGGGGGATTCCCTGATCGAGCGGGTGTACGGGTGGGCGCAGCGGCAGAAGGCGATCATGTTCCTGGACATCCAGGTGGCGAAGAGCACGCTACAAGCCGAGTTGCCGCGCCTAACGACGTTCCTGTCGCGCCCCGACGTGCACCTGGGGCTGGATCCCGAGTTCTCGATGAAACGCGGCGGCGCGCCCGGAAAACGGATCGGGACGTACGACGCGGCCGACATCAACTACGCCATCGACTTCCTGGCGGACCTGGTGCAGAAGCACAACCTGCCACCCAAGGTCCTGGTCATCCACCGGTTCACGCGGCCGATGGTCACGAACGCGAGCAAGATCAAGCTGGATCCACGGGTGCAGGTCGTCATGCACATGGACGGCTGGGGTCCGCCGTGGATGAAGATCGATTCCTACCAGGCGTACGTGTACGCGGAACCGGTGCAATACACGGGCTTCAAGCTCTTTTACAAGAACGACACGAAGAAGGGACATCCGCTCATGAAGCCCTCCGATATCCTCGCGTTGTTTCCCAAGCCGTTGTACATCCAATACCAATAACTGCACCTGCGTACTGATTGCTGATTGCTGCGGCTGCTACTACGTGCTGGTGCTGGGGCTGCAGGAGGCGGGCACCAGCACAAGCACGCCGCATGCAGCAGTAGCAATCAGTAATCAGCACTCGGCCTGTTGTTAAGAATCAGGCTGCAGCAGGTGACCCCGCCTTCCGCCTTGGCCAGTTCCGAAGCTGGAACCGGCACGAGCCTCACGTCGGTCGCGCGTGCCAGGCGTGCGTTGGTGCGCTCGAATGCCTCCGGTACGATCGTGACGCTGCCTAACCAGAGTACGTTTGCCGCGTGAGGCTCCCTCGAGTCCACGGGGAGCGTCTCCCAGCCGGCGAACGTCGCCGGGTCGACCCATTCGGGGTTCACAACGAGCAGGCGTGCGCCGGCCCGTGTGACCGCGGACTTCAGGTGCAGGCAACCGCCGACGGGCACGGCGCGGACCGTGTAGCCTAACGGCGACAGGATCGCGCGGAGCTGCTGCACGCCGGACAGGCTCGAGCGGGCGGTGAGCCCGACATACACGTCCCGGTCCAGCACGAGCACGTCACCGCCATCGAGCGTTGACGGTTCGGAGATCGACGCGAGCGGGCGATGCGCTGCCAGCACATCGCGCACTGACTCGACCTCGTCGCGCCGCTTTGGGGCACCCGGCCGGGTCATCACCGCAATTTCGTCCAGCACGATGGCGGTATCCTCGACAAACACCGAGTCGGGAAGATCGTCGCGCGCAGGCACGCGCGTCACGCTCATGCCCGCTTCGCGAAGTGCCACCTCATAACGCTCGTGCTGCGCGACCGCGACGGCGAGATCGATAGGCTCTCGCGCCAGGTGCGTCAGCTCGCACCCGACGATGGTCGATGGGACAGCTCTGGTAAACGCGATCATGATCCGGAAAGAGGTACAACACATCTGAATCGGCGATGCGGCCACCGTGTTGAGCCTTACGAGAACACCACGGGTTGGCAAGCAGCCGCAGCGCCACACCCTTGGGTTCGTCCGGCGGACGCCTTGCAGCCCGGCCCGGGCGGGCTGTCACAACAAACAACGCTTTTTGCGCAAAAACCATCCATTGATTGAACCGTAGTCCCCAGTACGTGCACCAACCCCAACTCGCCTCCCGCGCATGACTCGCGCTTTCCGCTCGACCGTTCCGCTATTCCTCGCTCTGGCAATCGCAAAACCGTCTTCTGCCCAGCGGCCCGGGGAGGCGACGGTCACCACCAGAGACGGGCATTCCATTCCGGTACCCTCCGCTCATGCCGCTCGTAAGAATGGACAGCTGACGCTGGATGGCCGACTCGACGACGCCGCGTGGCAGGCCGCCACTCCTGTCACCGAATTCACGCAGGTGGATCCGAACGAGGGGCAGCCGGCGACCCAGCGCACGGAAATGCGCTTCCTGTTCGATGAGGGTGCCCTCTATATCGGCGCCAGGATGTACGACACCGAAGGCCGGGCCGGCGTGCGCACGTCACTCGTCAGGCGTGACGCGCCGTTCAACTCCGACTTCATCGAAATCGTGATCGACGGCTTCCACGACCACCTTGGTCGCGCGTTTTTCCAGGTGAATCCCTCGGGTTCGAAGTTCGACATGCTCGGCATCGGGAGCTCGTGCTGTGACGATGGCTGGAACCCGATCTGGGAAACCGCCACGCGCATCGACGACGACGGCTGGTCAGCCGAGATCAGGATCCCGCTGTCGCAGCTCCGGTTCTCGAGCGAGGCCAGCCAGACATGGGGGCTGCAGCTTCGCCGATGGATCCAGCGTCGCAACGAGCTGCAGCAATGGGCGTTCTGGCGGAAGAACGAATCGGGCGGGCCGCCCCGTTTCGGCCACCTCGAGGGGCTGGAGCTCAATGGCGCGTCGGGACGGCAGCTCGAGCTGTTGCCGTATGTCGCCGCCAAGACCCAGAACCTGAGCGTGCCTAACGGCGACCCATTCAATGGGGGGAACGTGCAATCGGCTCGGGCCGGCCTGGACGTGAAATACAACCTGAGCTCCAACTTCACGCTCGACGCCACATTCAATCCCGACTTCGGCCAGGTGGAAGCCGATCCGGCGGTCGTGAACCTGACCGCGTTCGAGACCTCGTTCCCGGAGAAGCGGCCCTTCTTCATCGCCAGCTCAGGGGTGTTCAGCTTCGGCGGCTTCAACTGCTACTTCTGCAGCAACGTCTCGTCGTTGAGCGCGTTCTATACGCGGCGCATCGGGCGGTCGCCACAGGGCGCGGACCTCGCCCACGGGGCCGGCGCTTACGCGGACGTCCCCGAAGCCACGACCATCCTCGGCGCCGCCAAGATCACTGGCCGGACCCGGAACGGCCTGACGATCGGGATGCTCAATGCCGTGACCAATCGTGAGGAAGCGCGGGTGCGGCCGGAGACCGGGTCCGACATGACCCAGGTCGTCGAGCCACTGACGAATTATTTCGTCGGTCGCGTGAAGAAGGACATGATGCGCGGCAATCTCGTCGTCGGCGGAATCTTGACGTCTGTTCTACGTGACATGGACGACGTGTTCGCCCCGCGCCTGACGAGGCATGCCGAGCTGCTTGGCACCGACGTCCGATACACGTTCAAGGACCGGAACTACTCGCTCACGGGCAACTTCGCCATCACCAACATCGAAGGCGACCCGGCGGTGATCAGCGCGCGGCAACGAGCCCCGGCCCGGTATTTCCAGCGTCCCGACCGGAAGCCGGGCGGCAACGGCTTCTTCACCAACACGCTCGATGCCAACGCGACGGAAATGCGCGGCGGCGGGGCGTATCTGCGCCTGGCCAAAGATGCCGGGAATTGGCTGTGGGAGACGGCGATGAACGTGCGGACGCCGGGCTTCGAGGCCAATGATCTCGCCTTCCTCACCCGGGCGGACTACATCTGGTACAACGCGAACGTCTTCCGTTCATTCACCAAGCCGACGTCCTGGTACCGCGACCTCGCACTGATTGGCGGGGCGCAGGAGCAGCAGAACTTCGACGGGGACGTCACCGACCGCCAACTGCACGGATTCTTCGGCATGACGGCGAAGAACTTCTGGAACTTCAACACGTTCTACATCTACCGTCCCGCCCTGCTGGACGACCGGCTGCTGCGTGGTGGACCGATCGTCGAAAAGCCCGGCACCGACGTGATCGGGATGAACATGAACACCGATTCCCGCGGCCGGATCATCTTCAACAGCTTTGGCGAATATGCCACCAACACGCGCGGCGGCTATGGGCGGAACATCGGTGCCGGAATCACGTACCGGCCTGCGCCTAACGCCACGCTGACGCTCGGCCCGAGCTGGAATGACTCGCGTTCGATTCTGCAGTACGTGCGGCGCGTGGCCGACAACACCAACACGGCCTTTTACGGCTCACGGTACGTCCTGGCGTCGATCGATCAGAAGCAGTTGGGTCTCGAGACACGATTGAGCTGGACGTTCTCGCCGACGACGTCGTTCGAGCTGTTCGCGCAGCCGTTGCTCGCCAGCGGCGACTATTACGACTTCAAGGAATTCGATGCGCCGCGCAGTGGCGAGTTCAGTGTGTTTGGACGGGATGTCGGAACGATCAGCGAGGTCGCGCCGGCATCGCCGGGTGCGCCTTCCACGGTCGTGATCGATCCGGATGGGAGTGGGCCGGCGGCGCCGATGCAGTTCGACAATCCCGACTTCAACTTCCGGTCGCTCCGCGGAAACGCCGTGTTCCGCTGGGAATTCAAGCCAGGCTCTGTGATGTACGTAGCGTGGGCGCACTCACGTTCGGCGTCCCTGGCGCAGGGTGACTTCCGTTTCAGCCGGGACTTCACGGGCATGTTCGAGAACGTCCCTGACAACGTGTTCCTGGTGAAGGCGAGCTTCTGGATACCGCGATAGTAGAACTCAAGAAGAGGAAGCAGGAAGCAGAAAACAGGGAAGGATTAAGGGCCCGTCGGCTTGCGCCGTCGGGCCCTCAATTTCTCAAACGATTCGTTCCGTTCCTGCTTCCTGCTTCCTGCTTCCTGTCTGCTTAAGGTTTATTCACCTTGATCGTCGTCCCGTTGCTTCCGCCATCGGTGTCGTGATTGCTCCCGCTGGCGTATGTGTACAGGCTCTTCGTCAGACTGCTGACCGAGAAGGTGACGGACTTCTTCTTGTTGCTGATCCCCGGGTACAGCACGATACAGGTCCCGTTTCCGCCAAGGTCACCGGTCGTGCAAGTGTTGGAGTTCAAACCGGGCGGCGTCCAATTGCCGACCACCGTTGCACCGTCGATCACATTGTGCGCCGCGTCATGCACCTCGATCTCGACAGTCGCCGACCAGCTGGTTCCGTCGTTGCTTGGGAACGCGGTCAAGTTGCCGATGTGCATGCTGGTACTCTGCGGGGTGACTGAAACGACCGTTGATGCCTGATCGTTGGCCGCATTTTCATCAGTGAAGTTATGCTGCGCCGTCAGCGTATGCGCTCCGATGCTGCGGCCGGCCGTGTTCCAGGTGTAAGTGAGAGTGGTCGTCGCACCAGCGGCAAGGCTGGCGACGCTCTGCGTCCCGATGTCGACGTTGTCCGGGGCATCACGGAGGGTGACGTCGAACGACGTCGCGACGTTCTCATTACCGGCGTTCCGGATCGTGACGACAACGTTCGCCGAGTTGCCGACAGTTACTGATGCCGGGCCGCTCACACCCTGAATGGCGACGTCCAGCAGGTCCACCGGCGGTGGCGGCTCGCTCCCGGCGTCGATATGTACGCCGAAATGGTTCAGTACGAGGTCAATACGATTCGCGATCGTCTGCGCGGTGCTTCCGGCGAAGAGCAGAGCCACGGGGTTGCGGTTCGCATCATCCGTGACGATGAGCGAACCAGAATCGCCGCCGCCGCTGAATGCTCCCGGCTCGATGACAATCTGGTCGACAAACCGCGCCGATTTGACGCAGAAGATGAAGAGCGACTCGTAGCAGATGTTGAGGATCGCGTTGATCCCGGTGACGGCGCCCTTGGTCAACTGGGTGGTGCGTCCATACTTCTGCAGCTGCAGGTTGAGCAGGGCGTTCTTGTTATCGAACGTGCCATCGCTGTTGGCATCGCCCCAGATCTGTCCTGACGGCATCCCGTACGCGTCGTCCGGCGTGGTATTGCTCAGCACCGTCGCATTGGCTGTGGCGAGGGCCGCGTCGATGGTGTTGTCTCCGCCGGAAAAGTTGATGGCCTTGAAGGCCGCCAGTGTCCCGATCTGATCGGCGGCAACGCCGCCGTCTGCCGGCCCGGGTTGGAGAATCGCGTCGCCAATGGCGGCGTCGTTGCCGTTCGCCAGCACATGATTGTTGCTGAGCAGGAACATGTTGGATGCGCCGTCCAGCACCCGCGCGCCGATCGTGCCGGCGGTGATCAGGTGGTGCCCCACGGAATATCCGATCGGGGCCGGACGTAGCTTCAGCGTCGGATCGCTGTACGCCATCAGGATGCCGGTGACCTGGCGCCTAACGGGGACTCCGTCCAGGACATCCGGTAAACCCGGCACGCTCGCATCGACGAGATAGATCTGCACTACGGCCTGGCCACCAGGCGTGACCCCGACCGAGGTGCCGACCACCCCCGGGATTCGCATCAGCGCTTCCGTGTGCCGCTGCTGGGCCGCCAATGCAACGTCGAGGCCTTGAGCGCCGGCTACGCTCAGTTGGACCGACGGCCCGAGTATGGAATCGCGGTTGCCGTCAGCACAGGCCACCAATACCGGCAGAAGCAATCCGGCGATGGAACGCAGTTGGAGCCGGAGGACAAGACTCATGGATCCTCCCATATGGAGAACGGAGTTGCAGCCGCCCGAGCGCCGGACAAGCGTGCACTTACCCCTGACGGAAATCAACCAGGCTCAGGAGCGCGGCGCTGTGTGGCGTGTGCTTTCTACGGGGCGGCAGGGGTCACCAAAAAACGAGGCACGGACGATTCGTAGAAATGCGAAACCCTCGGGTCTCCCCGAGGGCTTCGATAGGCAAGCCCCAGCACGAAGGCGAAAGGGCGGTTGCCGCATGTAAGACGACATCGCACGGTCTGTTGGCACGCTCCGAGCGACCAGGTTTGTCACAATCAACTATCAGGAAGCAGGAGGCAGGAAGCAGGACACAGGGAAGGATTGAGGGCCCGGAGGCTGACGCCTCCGGGCCCTCAAGATTCCAACCGTTCCGTCTACTGCCTGCTTCCTGCTTCCTGCCTCCTGCTTCCTCTATTGCACCGCATTGATCATGTCGAAGATCGGCAGGTACATCGCGACCACCATGCCGCCGACGATGACGCCGAGGAACACGATCATGATCGGCTCGAGCAGTGACAACAAGCCGCTGACCGCCGCGTCCACTTCTTCATCGTAGAAGTCGGCGATCTTCGAAAGCATTTCGTCGAGACCACCGGTCTGCTCACCGACGGCGATCATGGAGATCACCATGGGCGGAAACACCGCCGACTTCTGCAGCGGCGCGGCGATCGTGTCGCCGCCGGCGATACTTGCGCGCGACTGCATGATCGCGTCCTGAATGACGCGGTTGCCGGCCGTCTTGGCCGTGATCTCGAGACCGTCGAGGATGCTGACGCCGGAGCTGATCAGCGTGCCTAACGTGCGGGTGAACCGCGACACGGCGCTCTTGCGCAACACGTCGCCGAGCACGGGGAATCGCAGCAGCGCCCGGTCAATCGCCAGTTTGCCGCCATTCGTCGCGTAATACCGCTTGCCCAGCCAGACACCTGCCCCAATGGTGGCTCCGACCGCCCACCAGTAGGTGCGCAGGAAGTCCGAGGCACCGATGACGATACGGGTCGGCAGTGGCAGCGCGAGTCCTACGCCGGCAAACATGGTCTCGAACACCGGGATCACGAAGATCAGGAGCACCGCGATGGCGATCACTGCCACGCTCATGATCACGGCCGGATAAATCATCGCGCCCTTCACCTTCCGGATGAGGGCGTCGTTCTTTTCCATGAACGTCGCCAGGCGCATCAGGATCGTGTCGAGGATACCGCCCGCTTCACCGGCGGCCACCATGTTCACGTACAATTCGCTGAACGCCTTGGGGTGCTTGGAAAGTGCATCCGCCACGGTATGACCCGACTCGACGTCGAAGACGATGTCGCGAGTGGCCGCGGCCAGCACCTTGTTCTCGGTCTGCTTGGCCAGGATGTCGAGCGCCTGCACCAGGGGAAGGCCGGCGTTGATCATCGTCGAGAACTGACGCGTGAAAATCACGATGTCACGCATCTTGATGCTGCCCTTGATCTTCTTGGGCTTGGCGTTCTCGTCGACCTTGACGACGGTCATCCGCTGTCGCCGCAGCTGCGCGACGACGTCTTGCGCGGTAGCCGCTTCGACGGTGGCGGTCCTCAGCTCACCGGCGGCGGTGCGGGCAGTGTAGGTAAAGGCTGGCATCTAGAAACCGATGTGGGATGTGGGATGTGAGATGTGGGAGGAGGCGAACACCGGACGTGAGACGTGGGACATGGGAGTACTGCGATCAGATCTGCATTCTGGTAGGTAGATCCGCGGGCAGTCGCCCACATCCCACGTCTCACGTCCACCGCAGGACCACTCAGTCCTCCGAATCAACGTCAACGCTTTCCACCCACGGCCTGCAGTGGCCGCCGTTCGTTCTCCTCTTCCTGCGGTGAACGACCGATCATGCGCAGGAACTCGTTAGGATCGCTGGACACGCGCAGGCACTCTTCCTCCGTGACCTCGCGCGACTGATAGAGCTGGTAGAGGGCGTCGTTCAGCGTCTGCATGCCGAACTTCTTCCCCGACTGCATCATCGAATAGATCTGGTGCACCTTGTCGTCGCGGATCAGCGCCCGCATCGCCGGGGTGATCACCAGGATCTCGGCGGCCATGCAACGGCCGCGGCCGCGGGCGCGCGGCAACAGGGTCTGCGTGACGATGCCCTCGAGCACGAACGCCAGCTGCGCGCGAACCTGCGACTGCTGGTGGCTGGGGAAGACGTCGATGATACGGTTGATCGCTTCCGCCGCCGAATTCGTGTGCAGCGTGGCGAAGACGAGGTGGCCGGTTTCGGCGATGGTGAGCGCCGCCTGGATCGTTTCCAGGTCGCGCATTTCGCCGATGAGGATGACGTCCGGGTCTTCACGCAAGGCGTACTTCAGTGCGTTGGAGAAGCTGTGCGTGTCGCTTCCGACTTCGCGCTGGTTCACGATGCAGCTGTGATGTCTATGGATGAACTCGATCGGGTCTTCGACGGTGATGATGTGCCCTTTCCGCTCGCGATTGACCTTGTCGATCATCGCCGCCAGCGTCGTCGACTTGCCCGAGCCCGTGGGCCCGGTGACCAGCACGAGCCCGCGCGGCTTCTCGGCCATCTTCGCCACGACCGCGGGCAGGCCCAGGTCCTGGAAGGTGCGGATGTTGAACGGAATCTGCCGGATCGCCATCGACACGCAGCCGCGCTGCTTGAAGCAGTTTCCGCGGAAACGCGCGAGGTTCTGGATGCCGAATGAAAAGTCCAGCTCATCGTCCATCTCGAACCGCTTCTTCTGGTTCTCGGTGAGCACCGAGTAGGCCAGCTGTAGCGTGTCCTTGGGCGAGAGGATGGTCTCCGTATTCGAGTTCACGATGTCGCCGTCGACGCGCAGCTTGGCGCGTTCGCCCGCGGTAATGTGCAGGTCGGACGCGTCACGCTCGATCATTTCCTCCAGCAACGAGCGCAAGCTGACGGCTGCCCCCGGTACGGGAGCGTTTGGCGCAGCGGAACCAGTGGCAGTCGTCGTCGAATGGGACATCAGTCGTCAGGCGTAGGTAGTAAACGTCAGCGATTAGCGATTACTGATCAGCGACGAGCACTCCCATCGCGAAGTGGTGCCTCGCGTGAGATCAGCCACTGTTGAGACGGGCTAATACCGTGCACCGTCACGGGGCATGGGGTGTGGGGCATGGGGCATGGGGGAGGTCGCAGTTCACGCACTCCCCCGTGCCCCGTGCCCCATGCCCCATGCCCCGCCGTGCCCCATGCCCCGGGTGCCCCGTGTCACTAAGCCGAGGTCTCACGAATCACTTGCTCGAGCGGCACAATCCCCTTCATGACCTTGAGCCAGCCGTCCATGCGCAGGGTGAGCATCCCTCCCTGCACCGCGGCGTCCTTGATCTCCTGGCCTGACGCGTTATGCAGGATGTGCCGCCTGAGCTCCGGTGTCATCGACATGACTTCATAGAGGCCTTGCCGGCCCTTCATGCCCATGCCGTTACACTCGTCACAGCCGCGACCCTTGAAGAACGGCAACTGACCGATCTTCGTATGCAGTCCGACGCCCTTCAGAATCGGCGCTGCTTCCGGCGAGGCTTTGGCGATCGCATTGTCCAGCGCTTCGGTGGTGAACCGCAGCTCACCCAGTGTGGTGTCGCGGCTGACTTTGGCGCCGGCGAGGTCCTCATCGCTCGGGTCATACTTCTGCTTGCAGCGCGTGCAGATACGCCGGATGAGTCGTTGCGCGACCACCAGGTTCAACGCGCTCGCCACGTTGAACGGCTCGAGCCCCATGTCCAGGAGTCGCGTCACCGTCTCGGGCGCCGAGTTCGTGTGCAGCGTCGACATGACGAGGTGACCGGTGAGCGCCGCCTTGATGGCGATGCCGCCCGTCTCCAGGTCTCGTATTTCGCCGACCATGATGATGTTCGGATCCTGCCGCAGGAACGCCTTCAGCGCCGCGGCGAACGTCATGCCGATGTCGGTGCGCACCTGCACCTGGTTGATCCCGAAGAGGTTGTACTCGACGGGATCTTCCGCGGTCATGATGTTCTGGTCGATCGTGTTGATCTTCGACAGCGCCGAGTAGAGCGTCGTCGTCTTGCCTGACCCCGTGGGGCCGGTGACGAGCACCATGCCGTACGGGTTCATGATCGCTTCCATCAGCTCCGCTTCAGCGCGCGGCTCCAACCCGAACTTCTCGAGGTCGAGCGTCAGGTTCCCCTTGTCGAGGATTCGGAGCACAACCTTCTCACCGAACAGCGTCGGCAGCGTGGAAACGCGGTAGTCGATGACCTTGTTCGCGATCTTCAGCTTGATGCGGCCGTCCTGCGGCACGCGACGCTCGGCGATGTTCAGCTGCGCCATGATCTTGAAGCGCGAGATCAGCGCGGCCTTCAGCTTCGGCGGCGGCTTCATGACTTCCTGCAATGCGCCATCGATGCGGTACCGGACGCGCAGCTCGTGCTCGAAGCTTTCGAAATGGATGTCGCTCGCCCCGCGCTTCACCGCGTCGGTGAGGATTGCGTTGAGCAGCTTGACGACCGGTGCATCGTCGACGGCAGCGGCGAGCGCCGCGGCGGACATGTCCTCTTCGGTCTGCTCCAGGACTTCGATGTCGCCCTCCGCCGCGATGTCCTTGAGCAGCGAGTCCATGGCGACGTCGCCGGAATCGTACGCCTTGTCGATGACGTTGCGGAGCGTCGACTCACCGCCGAGCACCGGGAAGATGTCATAACGAGTGACGAACTTGAGGTCCTCGAGGATCTCCTGGTTCGTCGGGTCGGCGACAGCAACGGTGAGCGTGCGTCCTTCGCGCTTGAGCGGCAGCACCCCGTGCTTCGTCGCCAGCTCGGCGGGTACGAGCCGGAGGATCTTGGGATCGACCTCGAACTTGCTCAGGTCAACGGCGGGCATCCTGTATGTCCGCGCGATGATCTTCGTGAGCTCGAGTTCCTGGATGGCGCCCGTGCGAATCAGCGCCAGCGTGACCGTGGTGCCGTTCTGCTTGGCGTCGCGCTGCGCGCGCTCGAGCAAGTCGCGCGAGACGATCCCCTCGTTGATCAGGAGCGCAGTAATGCGCTCTGGCATCGCGGCAACTGTACTTGCCATTCCGTTTGAACGCGGGGGAAAGTGGATTACGCCATGACGCCGCGCCCCACGGCAGCTGACCTGGTCTGTCACGACCGGCCTCTCCGGCGGGGCGCGGCGCCCTTGGCTGCGGTCGAACACGCAGGCATCCGTTCCGCATCCATAGGACGGGACGTTGTCGAAAACGTCACGTATGGTGACAGGCGTTTCGACATCCCTTCGCCGATGCCGTACACACGGGTCAACGCCTCCATTGAACCGAACGGCCCACACCGTTCGCGGCTTTCGACGATGCGCGCGGCCAGCGCGGGTCCGATCCACGGCAACGCTTCTATTGTCATGGCGCTGGCGGTGTCGAGATCAACGAGAATTCGCGCGGTGTCACGCGCGGTTTGTGATGCAGTTGGCGTTGTGCGGGTTTCGCTGACGCGCGGCCTGACTTTTGTTTTCGATGCTCCGTTCTTCGATTTGGCGCGCACGTCTCGAACGCGGGCAATCTGGGAGTCGAGCGCCAGCATTTCAGCCGCGGTCGCGACCGGCCGGGCCTCGCGCGCCTTGACGACTCGCGCCACGACGCCGAGGGCCGCGACGGCAGCGACGACGGCGAGTGCTTTGCGTTCACCAGCGGTGGTGGGCATCGCACCGAAACTGTTGGCGCGGTCATGCTGCTGCATAACCGCGCCAACGCATGCCAAGCGTTTTCACGCAGTTACCGCATCAGGTACTCCGCATGGAAATGGCGGGATCGATGCGTGCCACGCGGCGACCGGCGATGAGTGCAACGAGTGCCGCCCCGCCGACCAGCATGGCGGCAACCGCCAGGAGTAACAGGACATCCGAGAGTACAAATCCGGTCGACCCGGCTGCTGGGGACCGATTCATCCACATAACGAGTGGTACGACACCGATCGCTCCCAGCGCGGATCCCAGGGTGACGGGAAAGAGCGTCCCTCGGAGCGTCAGGAGCAGGAGATCGGATGTCCGCGCTCCCAGTGCGGCGCGAACGCCCAATTCGCGAGAGAGATTCAGGACGTCGTGAAGCGTGACGATATAGATGCCGACCAGTGCCAGAAAAAGCGCGACGACTGAGAAAAACGCCGTGACGAGCGCCTGGAATTTCGGCCGCGCCGCCGAGTCGGAGAGCAAGTCGTCCATGGGAGAAATGGACTCGATGATCTGGTTACGATCAGTACTCCAGATGGCGTCGCGGACGGCCCGTGTCTGTGCGCCAGGATCGCCGGCCGTTCGCACCAGCAACGTGACGCGCGCCGATGGAGTGTTCTGCTGCAGGTAGGACACGTAGAACGTGGGTCCAACAGGGAAGCCGAGCCCAGCGTCCATGACGTCGGCGACCACCCCGACGATTTCCATCCACGGGCCCGGCGGCGGGCTTGCTCGTCTCATGTGCTTGCCGACAGCGTCGACACCCGGCAGATATGCTTTTGCAAAGGACTCATTGACCATCGCCACCAGCGGTGCACCTATCCGGTCAGACTCGTCGATCGCTCGCCCTCGCACGAGCCGCATACCGAGCGTCTTGACCAGGT
The DNA here is from genome assembly GCA_035646395.1 of Gemmatimonadaceae bacterium. GTDB lineage: Bacteria > Gemmatimonadota > Gemmatimonadetes > Gemmatimonadales > Gemmatimonadaceae > JABWBJ01. The sequence goes on from DASRPK010000008.1 coordinate 33,553, forward strand.
CGGGTGCCGTGTGCCTGATATTCGCGAGCGGACTTTGCCCATTCGGATCCGGCACTTCCTGTACGTCGAACGGCGCGTTCATCGTTTCCGCGAGCACGAATCGTGACTGTATCGTGGACGCCGCCTGAACGCCGGGCAGCGCCCGAACCGCCTCGAGCATCCGCGCCACGTGGTTGGCCTTCTCCGGGGGCGTCGGATACGAGCGCGTCGAAATGGTCATCGGAACAACGAGCACGTGGGCAGGCTCGAATCCCGGCGACACCGAGAGCAGCGATCGGACGTTTCGCACCAGAAATGTCGTGCCACACACGAGTAGCAGGGTCACCGCGACCTGAATGGTGAGAAGCGCGGAACGGCGCCGGCGGTCGGCGCGGTTCCCGACTGACTTCGTGATTGTTCCGGCCAGCTCGGAGAAGTTCCCGCGTGCTTCCACGGCAGCCACCGGGAAGGCGATGGCGAGGGCCGCGACCGTCGACATCACCAGCGTCATCATCACCGTGCCGGGCTCGAATGCGACCGTGCCCATCCCCGCGAACGCGGCCGGGTTGATCGACTTGAGGAGTGCCAGCGTCACCACGCCTAACGCCGCAGCGGCGACGCCGGCCGCAACGCCGATGACGACGGTTTCCGTGACACGAAGCCGGATGATGCTTCGTCGAGACGCGCCGAGCACGAGCCGCGTCAGCGTCGTCGTGCGCCGGGCGATCGAATCCGCAAAGGTGAGATTCATCGCGTTGGCGCTGGCAATCAGGAACAACAGCGCAACGGCGCCGAGGAGCAGCAGGATGGTGGACCGTTGCGGTCCGAGCAGTTGCGTGCGGATCGGAATAATCTGTGGCTGCGTGGATTTGTAGGCCCGCGGGTAATCGGCGGCCAGTTGTTCGTTCGCGGTACGGATCTGCGCCGTGGCCTGCTCCAGAGTTGCTCCCGCACGCAGATGGGCGACCGTCGCGAGAACGCGAAACGTCGGGCTGCTCAATTGCTGCTGATTGAAGGCGAGCGGCACCCAGATGTCGCCCTCACGGAAGAAGAGCGTGAACGATGGCCGCATCACGCCAACCACCGTGCGCGAGACATCGTCGACGATGATCCGGCGGCCAATGATGCTCGAATCCGCCCCAAAACGACGTCGCCAGAATCCGTCGCCGAGAATCACGACGTCGGACCCGGGCGTGTCCTCACTCGCCAGAAAGATGCGCCCGAGCGCCGGCGTGGCGCCCATCATGTCGAAGAGTCCCGCCGACACCGACGCACCGCGGAGCGACTCCGGTTCACCATCGCCGCTCAGCTTCGGATTGGTCGGCGTGTAGGCTTCTATCCCGTCGAAGGCTGTCGCTGTTTCACGCCAGCGCCCGACCTGGATCGCCGACGAGGCAAATTGTGTGGTTCGACCCGGACCCGCCGGCTCCAGCGACGACAGGTTGTACAGCCGGTCCGCATCCCGGAACGGAAGGGGACGCAGCGCCGTCGCGTTCACCAGGACGAAAACCGTTCCGAAGGCCGTGGACCCGAGCGCCAGCAGCAGAAAAAGCAGTGAATTGAACAGCGGGCGACGCCACAGCCCGCGAATTAACCGGCCGACATATGTGAACATGGATCTCAGGGTGGCAGGGAGTAATAAACTGCACCGTGTGAGACCCGAAACTCATGACAAGTCCACATAACGAGTATGAACTCGTATGATGTGAGCCGTGAGCTGGGGGATGCCGTCGTCCGGGCACCCGCTCGGTACTTAACCCTCGTTGCGCCGCGTTATGTGCTCAGTGCTTTCCACTAGCGTTGAATCAGTTTCCACGCCACGTCGCCGACGATCTTGAGGGATCGCGCGGAGAGTTTGTCGATGGTGTCGTTGACCGTATGGTGGTGTGCGTACTCGAGGTCGATCACGTCGATGACACGCAGGCCCTTGTCGAGCAGCGGCAAGTGGTCGTCGGTGATTCCGTACGTCGTCGCAGGCACAAAGACGTTGCCGTATCCCATATCGGCCGCAGTCCGCCAGACGCGTTCCACAACTTCCGGCGCACGCGTGACCGAATATTCCTCCTGCGGGATCCGCAGGTCGGCCTCACCGATCATGTCCCAGACCACGCCGAATAACGGGCGGTAGTTGGCGGACGGCAAGTTGTTGGCGAAGTACATCGACCCCAGCAACACATCGACGTCCGGCGCGAACTGGCCATAGTCCTCGCCGTCGACGAACAGCAGGTCCACGCCGATGCCCGGCGGGGTGGCCTTGAGGACGTCGCCTAACGCGAGGAACAGCGCGACGCCCGAGCCGCCATCGTTTGCGCCGGGAGTCGGGAGCTTGCGCAGCGAGTCGGTCGTCGACTTGTCGGCGACGGGCCGCGAGTCCCAGTGCGTGACGTACAACAGCCGCTCTTCCGCCATCGGGTTGAACCGCGCCAGCACGTTCCGGAGCGGCAGCTTGACGCCCGATTGCGTCGTGTGCGTCCACGTCTGCTCGATGACCGTGTCGGCGCGCTGGCGCATCTCGCTTGCAATCCAGTCGCCGGCGCGCTTGTGAGCGTCGGTGCCGGGCACGCGCGGGCCGAAGTCCATGAACGTGCGGGCGTAGCCCAGTGCTCGCTCCCCGTCAAACGGGCTCGTGACGGTCGCCTCGCCGCGCCCGCACGCGCCGCCCTGCAGGGCCACCGCCAGGAGCACACACAATGTCGTCATGCGCACCTCACAACGCTCCACCGAAAAATTGGATGTTCAGCACGGCCGAGATGAGCGTTTGCGTAAATCGCCGGTTGAAATTCCTGTCGAAGGTCACGACCCGCGACGCCTGCAGGCTGAACGAAACATCATCTGCCAGGTCTGTATCCGCATTTATGATGAATTGGTTCCGGCCATTGTCCGTGAGCCGGCTGCGAAGCGTCGAAGCCGCCAGGTTAGAAACGTACCCCTGAGTCTCGGTTCGCGTGTAGGTCAGTCGCGTCCGCAGTCCGCCGGGCAGGTTCCACGACGCCGGTAACGGGAAGGCCTTGGTGAGGTTGGCGGTCGATTCGGTCGACCGCGAGTCGCCGGTCGAGCCAGGGAGCGAATCCGTCCGCTCCGTGCGGGCGAAGCCCAGCGACAGGGACAAGTCGCTTTCGGGCCCGTTCAGCGTCAACGTGGCCGGATAGGTCCGAAACCGCGTCGCTCGACGCTCGGCAGGTCCGCCTACCATCTCGGATGGTGACAGGAACAGTTGCCGGGTATGAACCGCCCGCACGGTCGCCGACACGTTCGAGAGGACCGAACTGAGCGCGGCCGGCTGTCCACTCCAGCGGAACGTTACGTCGGGGTACACGATCTGCTCGCCGTTGACGAGCGTGAGGCGGTCGGTGAGGCGACGTGAATAATGCCTCGAATCGGTTCGTTGCATCCGCTGCGCGAGCGACGCCCCGAACGGCAATGAGATCGTGTTCGACGCTGCATAACGAGTTCCCGCACCGGCCGTCGTCGCCAGCACGTTGCCGACCTCCCTGACGTCATCGAACGGCGCGACGCCGAACTGATACCTCCAGCCCGGCGTCAGCGGCGCCGCGTCGTACGCGCTCAGCTGGTCGCGCCCCACACTCACGTCGATCGCGCCCAGGAACCGGGCGACGCCGCGCGCCCACGATGTCTCGGGAAGGCCTTCGGTCACTCGTGGCAGGTCGAGAACGGCCGACGCCGATGCCCGTTGAGAATTGCCGAAGCGCCGCGCCAGCCGCAGGCCGTCCGAATTCGGTGAGGGGACCCCGGGTGCGTTCGGATCGCGCAACATCGAGTATCCCGACGCCACCTCGAACCGTGGCCGCAACCAGGACTGTGGCGCGGGCGAGAAGAGCACTGTCGCCCCCAGCACCCGTTCCCGCTCGAGGCCAACGTCGACCCCCGCCCAGGCGACGCGTTCCTGTTCCGCCGCAATCGCCGTGGGCGTGACGCCGCCATAGTTCCGCAGGTCGCGGAGGCTGAGCGCGTCCCAGCGGGCGGTGAGTGCGGGGAGCGGCTTGAACTCCACCGAGGAGGAACTGCGCCACAGGTTCTCAGTGGCATTCGTCCGGCGGAATTCATCGGTGCCTTCCAGCGTCGGACGGACGAACGCGTCCTGCGACCCTGACGATCGCGCCAGGCTGCTGATGACGCGTACGACCGTCGGCACGAGTCCACCGGACGTCGCTCCTTCCGCAACGGTCGGCACGAAGTTGTAATCCGCGCCAAAGTCGAAGCCTTTGGTGCGACCACTCTGGTACGCCGTACGAGCCGCCGCACCGTTCCACGTCATCGACACCCCGACGTTGTTGACCAGCGGCGCGTACCAGGCCGGCGCGATGGGCGTCGTCAACCGGGCCTGCAACGACACCGTGGTGGTTCCGCCGCGCGGCGTCCGGAGGTCGTCGATGGCGCCGCCTAACAAGTCCGAGCGCGAGAGGAACTCGGGGTCCGATCGGGCCGCATTGTACGTGATGGTGAGCGGAAGCGCGAGGCCGGTGCGCCACGGCAACATCTTCTCCAGCCGCCACGTGGTCGCCACTTCCAAATCACCCGCCGCCAGGAAGGACGGACGCTCGGCGAGTTGGCGGAAGAAGGGATCGCGTCGTGACGCCGCGATGCGGATGCTCCCTGCATCGCCGGCAGAAAAGGTCGCGCCGACGTAACCGGCGTAGCCAGGGCGCTGCTCGACGTCGGCCAGTCTGATGTCGTCGATCCAGAGCTCGAGGGTGTCGCCCGGCATCGGTGGATTGGTACCGCCGAGGGAGTCGACCCGCAGGATGCCGGCCGCCAGCTCCTGCACGGCGGCGAGGTTCGGCGGCGTGACGACCGGGTCCACCGTGTACACGATGAAGCCCTCGTCACACGCTGCATAACGAGCGCCGGACGCCGTCGGGGGAGGACCCGACCGGCCGATCAGCGCCGAGTCGGCGGCCGTGCAGCCGCTCCAGTCCGTGCGACCCTGCAGGTACTCCGATTCCAGTCGTGCGCGCAGCGCATAGAAACGTTCGAAGGGCACGCGGATCTCGGGCTCCCACGCTTCGCGCCCGCCGACAAGCACCGACCGGTGGTAGGCGTAGAAGTTGTTGGCGTCGCGACCGAGCTTGATGAAGAAATGCAGGTCGCCATCGGGCCCCCACCCTCGCCCACGACCCTTCGCCCAGGCGCGCAGCTCGCGATACGCCATCACGTTCCGGTCACCCTCGGGGAACCGGAGGTACGCTTCGGCGCGCGAGTGATTCGGCATCCCACCGGCGAGGATCCGCATCGAGGTCTCGTTGATCGCCCCGCCGGCGAACCCGATCCCGGTTTCCTGCGTTTCAGGCGCGTCGGTCACACCGGGCGGCGGGTCGTATACCAGGCCACGCGTCGAGTCGCGGTCCGCCGTGCCGATCGATGAGGCAATGACAAATCCGCCTAACGTCTCCTGCTCGCCGGCCAGCCCGTTCAGCGGCCGGGGCGCGCGCTTGAGCCATCCCGCGCCGGTCACGCGCAGCCGCGCGATTGGCAGCTGCGTGAAGCGATCGTCCGGCGCCGCGGCGCCCGAGACCACCGTCACCCGGAGCGCGCGGACGCGTCGCAGCAGCGGGCCGTCGGAGATAGTGTCGTCAGGCACGTTGAAGGGGATACGCACCTGCACCCAGCAGACGGTGCTGCCGGGGGCCTGGCTCTGGTTGACGTCACGCACCGCCGGGCCGCAGACGCCGATCCGGTTGTACGATTCCGGCCGCGACAGGTCGACGATGAATCGCCGGAGTCGCTCGCGCTCGCGCTGGTCCGACGTGAAGTTGAGCGTCGCGTCCTGGTCGATGTCCTCTTCGTCGAGCCGGCTGTTGCGGACCGTGCAGTCGATGCGCTCGTCTCCCAGCGGAAGCAGGCGTCCCGCGCCGAGCCGGCAGGTCGGGTGGCTGCGGACGAGGATCGGAATGCCCTGCTGTCGCACATGGAGTTCGTCCACCACGTGGCCCGGCAACCCGACGTCGTTGACGTCGGCGCTGAACGCCCGGCTGAATCGATCGCGCTCGGTGTCAAGCCGGTTCCACCCCTGGATCTGCTTCCCGCTGTACACCGAATCGCCTTCCACCACGAGGAGCGACTCCGGGGCAAAGGCGACGCTGTTCTCGGAGACGTCGCCGAAATCGAGGATGAGGGTCGGATTCTGCTGTCGGTGG
>DASRPK010000009.1:0-11495 GCA_035646395.1 Gemmatimonadaceae bacterium
CGCACTCGGCCTGCTCGAGCGGCAACGGTATCGCACCGGCCAGCTCTTTCATTTCGGTGACAACGTGCAAACGGCGTTTCGATTCGGCGCCCATCGCGCGCGGGCCGGGAATCAGCTGCAGGCCACGGTTTCGGCGTCCACGTTCGATCACCTGTCCCGCGCCGCGACCCGCGAAGATCCGGCATCCGACAGTGGTTCGAACGACCGGCAGCGCATGGTGCAGGCCGAGGTAGGGTGGAGCAGCCTGCGAGGCTCGCGCGTGTGGGACGCCGGAGTGGCAATGAAGCGGGAATGGGTTGCGGCCGACCGCCTGTCGCAGGAAGAGCCGACGATACTCGGCGTCGAGCCCTACGCACAGGTCACGCTCACGGTCGGGAAGGTGCTCCTGACGCCAGGCGCGCGCGTGTCGTGGAGCGATCGCTGGGGACGGTTTGCCGCACCGCGGGTAGCGGCCCTGCTGCGGCCTCGTGAAAACCTGGCGATCCGTGCCTCTTTAGGGCGCGGCTACCGCGCGCCCGATTTCAAGGAGCTGTACCTGTCGTTCGTGAACGATGCGGCGGGATATGCCGTGTACGGAAACCCGGACCTCCGTCCGGAACGGTCGACCAGCGTCTCGCTGGGCACCGAGTGGACCGGGGCACGCGCCTTCGTCCGTGCGACGACCTTCAATTCGGAATACCGTGACTTCATCGAAACGCGCGCGCCTAACGCGATGGGCGAATACACGTATGACAACATCGACCACGGGTGGACGCGGGGCATCGAGCTTGAAGGAGGCCTGCTCGTGGGTGAGTGGCGGCTCGAGGCGGGAGCCGAGCGCCTGTGGACGCGTGATGATGCAACTGGTTCGCCGCTGCTCGGTCGCGCCCCGTACACGCTGCGTGGGTCCATGAACGGGCCGGTAGGCGGGTTGCTGCGCGCCGGCGTTCGGTTGGCGTACGTGGCCCGCACGCCGGATTCCCGAAACGAAGTCGATGGATCGACTGGATACCGGCCCGCTTTCCCCCAGCTGGACCTCCGGTTCTCCCGGGGTTTGGGCGACCAGTTCGAGCTTGGCGCCGAGTTGATCAACGTGCTGGACCGGCGCCTGGGCGCTGATTGGCCTGGGTTTACGGGGCGGCGAGCGTCGGTGCAGCTCAAATGGCGCACGGACGGCCTGGTTGAGGGGCGCTAGAGGAACCCGGAAGTTCAATCCGGGCTTGTTGTTACGTTCAGCCCCGGCTAAGCTTCTGGGCTCATGTTTGACGAACTTTCCGATAAAGTTTCCGAAGTTTTTACGAAGCTCCGCGGTCGCGGCGTCCTAACGGACGGCGATATCAAGGAAGGGCTTCGCGAAATCCGTCGCGTGCTGCTCGAGGCTGACGTCAGCTTCCAGCTGACGCGGGAGTTTGTCGAGCGCGTTGAGCAGAAGGCCGTCGGCATCGCCGCGATCAAGACCGTCGCGCCCGCCCAGCAGCTCGTCAAGATCGTGTACGACGAGCTCACCGCGATGCTCGGCGAGCAGCGCGAAGGGCTGGCCTTCAACAGCGTTCCGCCGACCGTCGTTATGCTCGTCGGCCTGCAAGGCTCCGGCAAGACGACCACCGCGGCCAAGCTGGCGCGGAAGCTGAAGTCCGAGGGCAGGGCGACCCGGCTCGTCGCAGCGGACGTGTACCGCCCGGCGGCGATCGACCAGCTCGAGACGTTGGGTGCGCAGCTCGACGTTCCGGTCTACGCCGATCGCACCACGAAGGACGTGGTGAAAATCGCCCGCGCCGGTATCGATGACGCGCGCCGGGCACGCGATCGCGTCGTGCTCCTCGACACCGCCGGCCGGCTCCAGATCGACGAGCAAATGATGGCAGAACTCGTCCGGCTGCGCGACGCCGTCCATCCGGACGAGATCCTGCTCGTCGCCGACGGCATGACCGGCCAGGACGCGGTGCGCATCGCGCAGGGCTTCAACGACGCGTTAGGCGTCAGCGGCATCATCCTGACCAAGATGGACGGCGACGCTCGCGGCGGTGCCGCGCTCTCGTTGTACGGCGTCACGAAGAAGCCGATCAAGTACATCGGTGTCGGCGAAAAGTCGGATGCGCTCGAGGAGTTCCATCCGGAACGCATGGCGGGCCGGATCCTCCAGATGGGCGACATTGTGTCGCTGGTGGAAAAGGCCCAGGAGGCGTTCGACGCCGCCGAGGCGAAGAAGCTCGAGAAAAAAGTGCGGAAGGAAGGGATCGACCTGCAGGACTTCCTCTCCGCGATGAAGCAGATGCAGAAGCTCGGACCGCTCGAAGGGCTGCTGAAGATGCTTCCCGGTGTGAACGCGAAGATGCTGAAGCAGGTGAATTCCGATCCCAAGCGTATGAAACACGTCGAGGCCATCGTGCTCTCGATGACGCCCGAGGAACGGAAGACGCCGAACATCATCAACGGTACGCGTCGCCTGCGGATTGCGAAGGGATCGGGCCGGTCTGTGCAGGAAGTGAATCGCCTGCTGGACCAGTTCCGCGAGATGCAGAAGATGATGAAGAAGGCATCGGGGGGAAATCCGAGGAGTCTCGGGTTGCCGCCGGGGCTGTTGAGGTAGGCAGGGCACGGGGCACGGGGCATGGGGCACGGGGGATGCGGCGTGGAATTCATGCCCCATGCCCCATGCCCCATGCCCATGCCCCAACCGGGTGCGCACCGGAAACGCCGGTGACGCGATGAGCCTGGTGTAGAGCAACAAACCTGACTGAGGATACGCACAAAATGGTTCGCATTCGTCTTCGCCGCGTCGGCCGCAAGAAGCAGCCGCACTACCGCATTGTCGTCGCCGAAAGCACGAGCCCCCGCGATGGGCGCTTCGTCGAGATCATCGGCCACTACCACCCTCGTCAGGCAGAAAACAGCCTCGAGGTCCAGAAGGATCGCGCCAACCACTGGCTCGACAACGGCGCCTTGCCGTCCGATACGGTGCGGTCGTTGTTGCGCCGCGCTGGCATCCTGAAGGCTCGGCACGAGGCCCGGCTGGCGAAGAAGCTGCAGGGCGCGGCGGTCCCGGTGTCGACCGACGAACAGGCCTAACGAGAATCGGGGATCATAGATCAAGGTTTCAAGTGTTCAGGGTTTCGAGTGGGTGGGTCAGTCATCCGTACAAAGGTCAAGGCATCTTGATCGCGGAGAGCGCCGAAGCAGCGCGGAGGAACGCGAAGGTTTCCTGAGCGTCAGACCGTTCGAATTCGACGCTGTTGTTCCTGGGTCGTTTGTGCGGTCGTTGTCGGGATGAGTTGCTTTCCTCGGCGCACCTCCGCGTTTCCTTTGCGTGCCTCCGCGTTCAAAGGCTTTTAGCGGCGCGAATCCGCTCCTTCCACCCACTCAATTGCCGGAAGACCCGGATCTTAGATCCCCAGGACCCTTTGGCAGGTGTCCGTGAAACCGCCCACAGGTACCAGCGATCTCGTGGCGGTGGGGCGCATCCGCCGTGCGCACGGCACGGCCGGCGTGGTCGTCGTCGAGCCGATGACCGCCAGCGCTGAAGAGGTGTTCAGTGTCGGGCGTGCCCTGATCGCGGGCACGGTGAAAGGTGAAGTCGCGGTGCCCGAAAGAGCGCTGCATATCGAGATGGCCGAACCGTTTCAGGGCGGCTTTCGCGTGCAGTTCCGGGAAATTGCTGACCGTGACGAGGCTGATCGCTGGCGTAATCGTCATCTGTTGGCGCCGCGGTCAGAGCTGCCCGAGCCTGACGAGAGCGAGATCTATCTGCACGACCTCGTCGGGCTGACCGTCGAAGGACCTGACCGTACGCCGATTGGGGTGGTCGAGGCGTATTACGAGCTGCCGCACGACGTCATGATCGAGGTGAAGCGCGAGTCGGATCTGGTGATGGTCCCGTATCGGTTCGTCTCCGAAGTAGATCTTGAGGGCAAACGTCTCGTCGTCGATCCGCCGGAAGGGCTGCTATGAGAGGGGAGATGGGAGATGGGAGATGGGAGATGGCTCTGGCCTGTCGGTTATGCTGATCACCGTCATCACAATCTTCCCCGACTTTTTTGCCGGTCCGTTGTCGTTGAGCATTCCGGCGAGGGCCGTTGCGGCGGGCGCGGTGCAGTATCGGATAGTCGACCTTAGAGACTTCACGCACGACAGGCACCGGACGGTAGACGATTCGCCCTATGGCGGCGGCCCGGGGATGGTGATGAAACCTGAGCCGTTTTTCGAGGCAGTCGACGCCCTGACGCCACGCGGCCCGATCGTACTGCTGTCGCCGCGCGGTCGGCGCTTTTCGCAGGACGATGCGCGTCGTTATGCCAAGGAACCGGAGCTGACGATCCTCTGTGGCCACTATAAGGACGTGGACCAGCGGGTGGCCGATCACCTGGCCACGGAAGTAGTCTCCATCGGCGACTTTGTCCTGAGCGGCGGCGAGCCGGCGGCACTGGCCATCATCGACGCTACGGTGCGGCTCCTGCCGGGTGCGATCGGAGATCTGGATAGCGCCACGGGCGATTCCTTCTACGACCGTGGACTCTCCGCCCCCAGCTACACCCGTCCGCCGACTTATCGCGGATTCGCCGTCCCCGATGTGCTTCTCTCAGGGGATCATGCCAGGATCGACAAGTGGCGCCTCGACCAGGGCAAACGCCTGACGGACGCAATGGAGGACGACTCCCCGAGCAAGAGGTAGGGCACGGGGCGCGGGGCGCGGGGCATGGGGCACGGAGCATGGGGCACGGGGCACGGGACATGGGGCCATGGTGCGTGGAATTGCTGCCCATGCCATGCCCCACGCCCCACGCCCCATGCCCCACGCCCCACGCCCCATGCCCCATGCCCCATGCCCCATGCCCTAGCTTAACTGCTTATGCCCCGCTACTTTAGTCAGTCTCCCCAAAATGACTCCAACCGGGTTCCAACCCATGCACCCGTTCATAGAAACCCAGAAGGAGTGGATGAAGCCTGTCCCTCCGTTCCGCGCCGGCGATACGCTGCGCGTCAATGTCCGTGTTCGCGAAGGTGACAAGGAACGCCTCCAGGCCTTCGAAGGTGTCTGCATCGCGCGTCGTGGTGGCGGTGTGAGCGCGTCGTTTACGGTTCGCAAGATTTCGAACGGCGTGGGCGTCGAGCGCATCTTCCCCCTGCACAGCCCGATGATCGCCGACATCGCGGTGCTGCGTCGCGGTCGCGTGCGCCGCGCGAAGCTGTTCTATCTCCGCTCCCTCTCCGGCAAGGCGACACGTATTCGGGAGAAGAAAGTACGCGTCAGTGTTCCGGAAACGACCACAGCGGAAGGCTAGCGCGGAATCGCTGCTCGCAGTTCGCTGGTCGCTGTTTTACCTTCGGGCATGGCTGACGGCAGAAAACGGTGGAGCGGGATCGAGCGCCAGCTGCGCGCCACGCACGGCCCACTGCTCGCCGGTGTCGATGAAGTCGGACGGGGCCCCCTCGCGGGCCCCGTTGTCGCATGCGCCGTCATCATGCCGCACGAAAAGCGGGCCATCGCCGGTGTCGACGACTCCAAGCGCGTGTGTGAGTCCGAACGCGTGCGCCTGGCCAGGAAGATCCGTGACACGGCAGTCGCGATCGGCGTCGGCGCAGCGTCGGTCCGTGAGATCGACACGTACAACATCTACCACGCCAGCACGCGGGCCATCCGGCGCGCACTCGGCCGCCTGCCGGAGAGGCCCCACCATGTGCTGCTGGACGGGAATCCCATCCGCACGTTAGGCATCGAGCACACGGCGGTGGTGCATGGCGATGCCCGCTGCTACGCCATCGCCTGCGCGTCGATCATCGCCAAGGTCCTGCGCGACAACCTCATGCGGCGCCTGGCGCGCCGGTATCCCGCCTACGGGTGGGACCGCAATTGCGGATACGCCACGTCGGAGCACATCGCGATCATCGACTCGATTGGAAGCTCCCCGCATCACCGGACGAGCTTCAGGAATCGAGATCAGCTCGAGCTGCTGCTCGACGAGGCGCTCGTCGCGGCGGAGCTCACGAGCGCCCCAAGCGAGTTACTACAAGGAGCTGCGTACTGATTGCTGATTGCTACTGCTGCACGCAGCGTGCTTGAGCGAAGGGCTGGAGCCGAGTGCTGGAGCTTCGTACAGGAGTAAGGGCAGCACCAGCGCAAGCACGTCGCACTTGCAGCAGCAATCAGCAATCAGCACGCAGCTAGCTGTTTGTGGGAACGAGGAATCCCACCCAGAACCAATCTCTCGAATCCGTCCACAGTTGCTCGATGCGGAAGCCCGCGGGCCGAGTGACTGCTTCGAGAAACGGCAGGTCGTACTTGTACGAGCACTCGGTGAGGATCGTCTCGCCGCGCTCGAAATCCACCGGCGTGCCCGCGACGTACACACGCTGCGCGATCATCGACTCGAGATGCATCTCGATCCGGCTGTCGTCGTCGTTGAACACGGCAAAGTGGCGGAACGTGCTGAGATCGAATGTCGCGTTGAGCTCACGATTGAGCCGCGTCAACAGGTTGAGGTTGAAAGCCGCCGTAACTCCCGACGCGTCGTTGTAGGCGGCATGGAGGATCGCGGGATCCTTGCGACGATCAACGCCGAGTACCAGCGCTCCGCGCGGACCAACCGTGGCGCGAATGCGATGCAGGAATGCCGTCGCCTCGGCGGGATGCAGGTTCCCGATCGTGGATCCGGGGAAAAACGCCACCCGTCGCGCGTCGTCAGGCAGTGGAGGCAACGCAAACCGAGCCGTGTAATCCGCATGCACGGGCGCGACGCGCAAGTCCGGGTACTGACGGGCGCGTTCGGCGGACACCGCCGCCAGTTGCTCCATGGAAATGTCGACGGGCACGTAGGCAGCCGGGTTCACCAGTTCGTCCAGCAGGAGCCGGACTTTCACCCCGGCCCCACTGCCATATTCGATCAGCGCCGTGTGCTCGCCGCATAACGAGGCTATCTCGGCAGCGCGTTCCTCCAGGATCCCCAGTTCCGTCCGCGTGAGGTAATACTCCGGCAGTTCGCAGATCTGCTCGAACAGGCGCGCACCGGCGCGGTCATAGAACAGCTTCGGTGGCAGCGTTTTCGGCTCACCGAGCAGTCCTCGCAGCACTTCGGTACGAACGACGTCCGGCGCCGGGTACGGCGAAACGCGCGCGCCCATGATGTTTCCCGATCGCGTGTTCATGCGCCGCTCGCCAGGCGGATGCCGGTGAACTGCCAGCGGGCGTCACTCGGGAAGAAGTTGCGATACGTCAGCCGGGCGTGGGACTGCGGCGTTGCACAGGAGGCGCCGCGGAGGACCCACTGGTCGCACATCCACTTGCCATTGTATTCGCCGACAGCACCCGCCGACGGTTGGAAGTCGGGATACGCGACGTACGCGCTCTGGGTCCACTGCCAGGCATCACCGTACCACTGGCCATGTCCGTCGCCATTCGGGCATGGGGCATGGGGTATGGGGCTTGGGGCAGCAATTCCATGCCCCATCCCCCCGTGCCCTGTGCCCCGTGCCCCTGCCGGATGGAAGCGATGGCTCTCGACGAAGGTCCCGCAGACCGGCTGGTCCGCCGCCGCCGTTTCCCACTCCGCTTCTGTCGGTAGCCGTGCGCCGGCCCAGCGGGCGTATGCGTCCGCTTCGTAATAGCTGACGTGGCAGACGGGGGACGCCAGGTCGAGCGCCCCGTTGCCGGCGAGGGTAAACTCGCTCCACGCACCGTCGGCCTTTTCCCAATAAATCGGCGCGGTCCATCCGTGCTCACGAACCGTTGCCCAGCCATTCGACAACCAGAGTTCAGGGCGGCGGTAGCCGCCGTCCTCCATGAAGGCGAGGTATTCGCCGTTCGTCACCAGCCGCGACGCGACCCGGAAGGCTTCCGTGAAGACGCGGTGCGAAGGGCCCTCGTTATCGAACGCAAACGACTCCGTCTTGTGCCCGATCTGCCTAACGCCTGCGCCGAACGCAAGCCAGTCCACGTCGCCGACCGGCCGGCTTCCGGGCAGCGGGGACCGGTACGCGGGCCGCAACGGATTCATCCAGAACACGTGCTTGATGTCCGTCAGCAGCAGTTCCTGGTGCTGCTGTTCGTGATTGATGCCGAGTTCGATCACGCCCCACGCCGGATGTTCAGCGTCGCCGGCGATGCGATCGCAGAGGCGCTGCATCGCGTCATCGACGTGCCGGCGATACGCGAGCACCTCGCTCACCGACGGGCGTGTCACGAGTCCGCGCTGGGCGCGGCAATGCCGCTCACCTGCCTGCACGTAATACGAGTTGAACAGGAAGGCGTAGCGGGGATTCGGGCTGACGTAATCGCGATCGAAATCGGCCAGCACGAACGTCTCGAAGAACCAGCTGGTGTGGGCAAGGTGCCACTTCGTGGGACTGACATCAGGCATGGTGCTGACGACGTAGTCCTCGACCTCCAGGGGCGCGCACAGCCCGACCGTCTGCTCACGAACCGCCTTGTAGCGGTCCGCGAGACGCTGTTGCTCGCGTTCTGGAAGCACTGCGGATATGGTCATGCCGCGTTCACCTTCAACGTTGATGGGTAGTGGGTCAACCGCCCCGAACGAGCTACGGGATCGGGGACGCCACTGGGTCTGCGGGCCAGGTGTTCGGCCATCGCAATCAAACTCGCGGAACCGGAGAACAGTTCCTGAGATTGGTACCCCACAGCCAACCGTATCGTATCATGGCACCCCCAATCGAATTGGTGCGACCTAGTCTGCAACCATTGCGGGCGGTTGATGCCGTGAACGGAGAGGAGGCCGCTAGTAACGTGCTTCGTGCTTGAGCGGACCTGGCACCAGCACAAGCACGCAGCCGCAGCCCCAGCAAGTAGCAATCAGCACGCAGCCGCAACTATTTCCGGACCAGCGCCGAACACGCAGCGTATGCCGAATCAAGGAACGCGCGGACCTGTTCTTCCTGGGCTGACGGATTTTGGGTTAAGCGGGATCCTGTCAGCACGGCGCCAAACCAACCGTCCGTGTTCCACGTTCCTTTCCCATTGAGCATCACGCCGGCGGCTTCGTTCGCGGGCGCGGGATACGCGTTCACGTAGAAGTACGGCTCTGGATACATCTCGTCTCCCGGCAACATCCCCGCTCCACTCGAGCGCGAGGGGCCGAAGCGCGCCAGCGTGGCGATATCGAAGTGGTGAGGCCAACAACGGACTTCGGCGCCACCAATCCGATTCGCCAGTTCCTGCATTGCCAGATGACCGTTCGAATACCAACTGGCGAGCTCGGCGAAATGGTCGGCCCGGCGCGCGTCGAACAGCTCTCCACTGGCGATAGGGTGGGGAGGCAGGTCGTAATGCCGTTTCAAGGTGAGTCGCCGGGCATCAAGGCCGGCCGTCGCCAACGCATCCCGGAGGGCAGTTTCCACCTGCCCGATCGACGAACCGTGAAGGGGAAGGCTGTGGCCGATCGACCCATCGAGCAGCACAAGCAACGTCAGGTCACTTGGCCGCACTGCGACTTGAACGTTGTCTGACGATGCTCGCACCTCGCGCGACGTCAGCGTTTCGTGGCGGACGTCCCAGCCGAGGTTGGTGTGACTGTCGTCGGGCTTGGGGGAGAGGTACGAGATACCTAACGCGGTGGCGAACTGTGCGGCGTAGTGAAGCTGAAGTCGGCTATCGGTGAGCTCGACAGACAGGGCCGGGTGGAGCGTGCGCCAGGTGGAGGTGGTTGTTGTGGCCGTCATCCGTTTGTAGATGTGCCCGACTCTGGAAATCGTTGTATTCGGCCACGGAAGACAGCGAGCTGAGGATTGGTTCCCGAAAAAAACCCGCTGATAACGCGCGTTATGGAAGGGTCTGGCGCTACAAGTGAAAGAGTACCAATGGCTTGTGATTCTGGTCACAGAGGAACTTTGGGTGTTACTGATAGGTTCTTATTGCGTCGTATGTGACGATTGCGGCCCGCCCGATAACGGTGCGAGGCCCCAACAACTCGGGAATACAACTCTGTAAGTGGGGGGAATATCCATGATCCGCAACATCGCACTTCTAGCCCTTGCGTCGGCTTCCCTGAGCGCATGCGCTACGAAGGGATACGTTCGCAACCAGGTCGAGACCGGAGTAGCCGCCGAGCGTAGCGCTCGTGAGGCAGCTGACACCGACCTGAATGGCAAAGTGACGACGCTGGGGACGGACCTGACTGCGGTCAAGTCGGAAGTCGCGACGCTGCAGACTGACGTTGCCGCGCTGCGCCGGGATCTGACCGGTCTGCGCGACGAGTTTGGAGCCAAGATCACGGCGATGGAGAATGGGATGAAGTTCGCGTTCCCGGTCACGTTCGCATTCAACGATGCGAATATCCGTGACGAGGATCGCGCAGCCCTGGATCGGTTCGCCCAGGTCGTTGGCAAGCACTACAGTGGTACGGTTGTAACGGTTGAAGGCCACGCGGACCCGGCGGGCTCGCGCTCCTACAACCGCTCGCTGTCGCAGAAGCGCGCCGAGTCGGTGGCGGCGTACCTGACGACGGCTGGCTTGACGGGCATCGAGCTCCGTCCGATCGGCATGGGTGAGGATCGTGTGGTGATCAAGGGCGCCGAGAAGGACGAGCCGGGTGCGCAGACGAACCGTCGTGTGGTGTTCATCGTAGAGTCGACGGCGAACGGACGCGTGATTTCCAGCATCCAGCCGCAGTAACTTCTTCGAACCTCCTTCGGGAGGAGCTCGAAGAACGAAGGCCCGGGGCTCGAAAGAGCTCCGGGCCTTCGTACGGCAAATGGGGCATGGGGCATGGGGTGTTGCAGTTCCATGCCCCGTGCCCCGTGCCCCGTGCCCCATGCCCTACCTCACGAACGTCGATCCAGCGTATACGTGCTCCATCGCCTTCTCAAAGGCGACCGGATCCCTTCGCCCCAGGTGCCGCAGCAAATCGCCCTGGCTGACGATTCCGGCGAGCGCGCCGTCGGAGGTCAGGACCGGAACGCGACGGACGCGCGCTGATTCCATCTTCCGCATAACGCGGGACGCGTCGTCGGTGACGAGGACGGAGTGGATCGGCGTCGCCGTCATGTGATCAGAGACTCGGCAATTGCTCCCGTGCTTTCGGGCGACGCAGCGCGTGGTGATATCGCGATCGGTGAGCACCCCCACGACACGACGCGAGCCTTCGTCTGCGACCACCGGCGTGCAGCCGATGCCGTGGTACCGCATCATCTCTGCGGCTCGCCAGATTGGATCCGACGGTAACACACACATCGGATCACGAGTCATGATATCTCGTGCCAGCATTGGACTCCTCCGCCCGTCTCAACGACAGACTATAGCAAATCCGTGCTGAGGTATATCAGGAAATAGGTCACAACGTTGTGAAGTAAATGAAATTGATACAGAGCAGGCTCCACGGGTGATATTGGCCGAGATCCGACTGGTGATTCTTGAGTTGCGGTCGCCGAACAGTCGCCTTGACGCTCCATCGAACGAGTTGTCTAAGTCGTTCGCAGGTGTGAAGTTTCCCCGTTCACGACCCGGTAGCTCAGTTGGTAGAGCAACGGACTTTTAATCCGTAGGTCGCGGGTTCGAGACCCGCCCGGGTCAT
>DASRPK010000010.1:0-35002 GCA_035646395.1 Gemmatimonadaceae bacterium
GGTGAAGACCGGGATTGCGTAAGACTTCTTGCTTCTTGCTACTCATAGAACAACCACGCCGCGGCTACAAAACCGATAAGGATCACGAGAATTCTCACCGATTGCTGTGAGACTCGTTGCGCCAATCTCGACCCCGCATAACCGCCTACCGTCGCCCCGATCGCCATCGTGATCGCGACCGGCCAATACACCAGGCCGAGTATCGCAAACGTCGCCGCGGCGGTCACGTTGATGCACAAGCCGCCCCAGTTCTTGAGGCCATTCATGCGGTGGACATTCGAGAAACCCATGAATCCGAGCGCTGCCAGCATCAGGATGCCGATTCCCGCGCCGAAATAGCCGCCATAGACGGCAATGCCGAACTGGAACAGAAGGAGGCCTGCCGATGGAGGCCGCGTCGCAGGATCATTCTCGGCACTCGTGACTCGTGACTCGTGACTCGGCCGTTCCTCCGGCCTGCGGCTTGTGGCCTCTGGCCTGATTCTTCGTCGCATGGCCGCCATCAGAGGGCGCTGAATCACGAACAGAAGTGTCGCGCTGAGCACCAGCCAGGGAACGATCGCGTCGAAGCGCTCCCCCGGCGTCCGCAGTAGAAGCAGTGCACCAACCACCCCGCCGACGAGGCTGGGCACCGCAAAGCGGATCGCCCAGGCCTGTGCACCTGCAAGCTCGTCCCGATAACCGAACATGCTGCCGACCGCGCCGGGCCAGAGCGCGACGGTACTCGTCGCATTGGCGACAATCGCCGGCACACCCAGGCCGACCAGCGCTGGGAAGGTGACAAGCGTACCACCACCAGCAATCGAATTGATGGCGCCACCAATGACTGCCGCGAGCACGACGAGCAGCAGTCGGAGGGCGTCCATGCGGATGGGTTCGGGTTCTGTGTTTCACCTGCGCCGTGTGGGCGATCACACGACAGGATGGTCGGCGAGAATATGACCCCGTTCCTACTGTCCGCTAGCTTTCATTCTGTCGGATGGCATGACGCACACGCACCGCTCAACGCACCGCAACAATGACTGCATCCACAGCTCCCGCAGCGACTGCCTCTGGAACGCTCGACATTCGCGATAGCCGCACTGGAAAGTCATACTCCGTGCCGATTATCGACGGAACCATCCGCGCGATGGACCTGCGCCAGGTTCGCGTCGATGAAGACGACTTCGGGATGATGAGTTACGACCCGGCCTTCATGAACACCGCGTCATGCCGGAGTGCGATTACCTACATCGACGGCGACAAGGGCATCCTGCGCTATCGAGGGTACCCGATCGAGCAACTCGCCGAACAGGCGACCTTTCTCGAAGTCGCGTACCTGCTGCGTTTCGGTGAACTGCCCACGCAGGACCAATACGACAGCTGGGTTCACGACATCACGTTCCACACGTACGTGCACGAGAACATCAAGCGGTTCCTCGAAGGGTTCCGCTATGACGCGCACCCGATGTCGATGCTGGCCAGCTCCGTCGCCGCGCTGTCGGCGTTCTATCCCGAGGCAAAGGAGATCTACGACGAGCAGGGGCGATACGTCTCGATCATCCGGTTGCTCGCGAAGCTGCCTACACTCGCTGCCTTCTGCTACCGGCACTCGAAAGGGTTGCCGTTTGTCTATCCGGACAACGACCTCCCGTACAGCGCCAACTTCCTGTCGATGATCGCGCGAATGAGCGAGCCGAAATACGAAGCGCATCCGGCCTTCATGAGAGCGATCGAGGTGCTGTTCATCCTCCACGCCGATCACGAGCAGAACTGCTCGACGAGTGCGGTGCGCGCGGTTGGCTCGTCGCACGTCGATCCGTTCAGCGCGGTCGCTGCCGGCATCACGGCGCTCTACGGCCCGTTGCACGGCGGCGCCAATGAGCAGGTGCTGCGGATGATCGAAGAGATCGGCCACCCGAAAAACGTCCCGGCGTTCATCGACGAGGTGAAGGGCGGGAAGGGCCAGCGCTTGATGGGCTTCGGTCATCGCGTCTACAAGAGCTACGATCCGCGGGCAAAGATCGTGAAGCAGCTGGCGTACGATGTCTTCAAGGTCACCGGCATGGACAAGGACCTGGAGATCGCACTCGAGCTCGAGCGCATCGCCCTCGCCGACGACTACTTCATCTCACGAAAGCTGTATCCGAACGTGGACTTCTATACCGGGCTGATTTACCGGGCGATGAAGTTCCCGACGGACTACTTCACGGTCCTGTTTGCGGTCGCGCGTACGGCGGGCTGGCTGGCACAGTGGGAGGAGATGTTGCTCGACAAGGAGCAGAAGATTGCGCGGCCGCGGCAGATCTACGTTGGGCCTGACGAGCGGGCTTACGACCACCAGCTCAATCGGGCGCATCGCATCAAGAAATAGGGCATGGGGGCCTGGGGGGCCTGGGGCATGGGGGAACCCGCAGTTCCATGCCCTATGCCCCATGCCCCATGCCCTTGCCCGTTAGGCAGTACCGCATGACCGGACAGACGTCGCAGCGCATAACCCGCGCGGTGCAAACCAAAGCCCCGAGTTCCATCAGTGCCTGGTTGTGCGTCCATGTCGCCTTGCCCGTTCGGGGCAGGATCGCGGCGGCAATCGTCCACAGGACGCGCTGTCCCTTCCCGGTCTTGTGAGGAACGCGAGGCACGAACACCCGCCGGAGCACGCGAGCCACGTTGGTGTCGACCAGGGCCGCTCGCCGCTCGTATGCAAACGAAGCGACCGCGCCGGCCGTGTACGCGCCGATCCCGGGCAACTCACGCAATTGCCCCGGCTCGTCGGGCATGACGCCAGAGCCGTTAGGCGGTGCGACGGTGCGCGCGAGCCGGTGGAGGTTGCGCGCGCGGGCATAATATCCCAGTCCGCGCCACGCTTCGCGCACCTGGCTCGGACGGGCACGAGCGACGTCATCCAGCGTCGGAAAGCGCGTGAGGAAGCGGTCGTAATAGTCGAGGACCCGCGACACCTGCGTCTGCTGCAGCATCAGCTCTGACACCAGGATGCGATACGGATCGCGCGTCTCCCGCCATGGAAGGTCACGTCCTTCACGCGCATACCACGCGCGAAGACGGCGGGAAAACGCTTTCGCCACCGAGGGATCAGGACGCAGCACCTTCCCTCGCGATGCGCTCAGCGCGGAGTCCAGGCTGGTGCGTCGGAAAACAATCCGTCGGCACTGTCGGTGAGCTCATTCGCCAGCAGGAGCCCCAGGACGACGCTGGCAACGCCTGACGCCAGCGTAAGCCAGCGACGGGCGTTACGAACCCGTCGAACCGCGAGGGACGCCGGCACGGCAATGATCGCGGTGACGATGACCATCCCGATGACCGTTCCCAGTCCGAACAACAGCAGGTACGCGAACGCCCACCACGAATCGCGCACTGTGGCGAGGACGAGCAGGACGACTGCTGCAGAACCGGCCATTCCGTGAACCATTCCAACCAGGAAAGGTCGCGCCGCCGATGGTTCACGGTTTTCATTCCGCCGCGCCGTGGCCACGTTCTGCAGGCCAAGCAGGATCAGCATGATCGCGACGGCGAACTCCATCGCGAGTCCCACGCGCGCCGATATCGCAACGCGGAGGACGATGATGCCGCCACCAACCAGCAGAATGGTGAGCGTGTGGCCGATTCCCCAGAGCGCACCAACGCTCGCCGCGCGCCGGAATGACGAAGAGCGCGTGGCGATGGTTCCGACGGCGACGACGTGATCCGGATCGACGGCGTGACGCACGCCGAGGAGGAAGCCGAGGAGCGCGATTGAGAGGCTGGACACGATACCAATATAGGCCAGAAGCTCAGAGGCCAGAGGCAACAGGTCACAGGTGCTGAGTCCTCGAACTCCCTCTGGCCTCACTGGCCTCTGGCCTCTGGCCTGCCATTCAGTACCGCGGCACTTTGGGATCTACGTCATGACTCCACCGCTCAATCCCGCCCGCAAGATTGAGTACGCGCGTGAAACCAGCAGCCCGGAGCCGCTTCACGGCTTGTGCGCTCCGACCGCCGGCCTTGCAATGCACGATGATCTCACGATCCCGTGAGAGTTCGTCCAGGCGATGCTCGAGCGCCGCGAGCGGAATCAGTCGTGCCCCCTCGATGCGCGCGATCGCGAACTCATAGGGTTCGCGAACGTCAACGATGTCGAGTGATTCCCCGGACGCGAGGCGCGCGGAAAGTGCCGCCGGTTCAATCTCCGGCACCGCCGCGAATATCGCGTCGAGTTCAACCTCCGCCGGCGCAGCACACAGCTGCACGGCATCCGTCAGGTCCGTGATCGTGCGCGTGCCGCAGGCCGGACATGACGGATCGCGCTGGACGCGAACCGTGCGGAGTCGCCAGTGCAGGGCATCAACCAGCAGCAGGCGCCCGATCAGTGTTGTTCCCGCGCCGGTGATCAGCTTGATCGCTTCGGTGGCTTGAATCGTCCCCACCAGGCCAGGCAGAACGCCAAGCACTCCACCTTCCGCGCAGGCCGGCACCAGTCCGGCTGGTGGCGGTTCACGGTACAGGCACCGATAACATGGGCCGTCCGCCGTGGCAAAAACCGAGGCCTGGCCGTCGAACCGGAAGATGCTCCCGTAGACGTTAGGCACGTTCCGCAGGACACAGAGATCGTTCACCAGGTAGCGCGTGGCGAAGTTGTCGGTTCCGTCCACGATGACATCGAAGCCCTCGGCGATTTCGCGCGCATTGTCCGCGCTGAGCCGCACCGGAAATCCTTCCACGTGCACATGAGGATTGATGTCGTGGAGCCGGTCACGCGCCGAGTCGAGCTTGCTGCGGCCGATGTCGGCCGTGCCGTGCAGGATTTGCCGCTGCAGGTTCGAGGCATCCACGGCGTCGAAGTCGACCAGCCCGAGCGTGCCCACGCCGGCAGCGGCCAGGTACAACGCGGCGGGCGAGCCGAGCCCGCCGGCGCCAACGAGCAGCACGCGCGCCTGGCGCAGCCTGCGCTGCCCCTCGATGCCGATCTCGGAAAGAATCAGGTGGCGGCTGTACCGCAGGTACTCGTCAGGCGCGAGGTCACCGGTCGCGCGTTCGGGAAGCGTCGCGGCAGTCATCTCAGCCTCCTGCCACGGCCGGCACAACCGACAGTTCGTCAGTGGCCTGAACGGCGGCCCCAAAGCCGCCGATGAACCTGATGTCCTCGTCATTCAGGTAGATGGTCACGAACGGATACGGTTCGCCGTGTTCGTCGCGAAGACGTGGTGAAAGGCCGGGGAAGCGGCGGACGACGTCGTCGAGTGCCTCCGCGACTGTCGTGCCTGTGGCGGGGATGGTGTGTACACCCCCCGTCAACGAAGTGAGTACAGAAGGAAGGCTGAGGACTGGCATGGTTGGTGGACGTGGGACGTGAGACGTGAGAGAAACCTGATCAGGACTGGATGAGCGCTGAAACTTCTGAAAGGCGTGGCGCAATGGGTTCGGGAATCTCGATCGATCCTGAAATTGCGTCGGTGGTCTTCAGGCCGTTTCCCGTTATGCAGAGTACGACTTCGTCATCGGGCGACAGGCGGCCATCACGAGCGAGTTTCTTCGCGACCGCGACGGTCACTCCCGCTGCGGTCTCGCCGAATATGCCCGTGGTTTCCGCGAGCAGGCGGATTCCTTCGACCACGTCAACGTCGCTGACGCTTGCGGCCCAGCCGCCGGAGGATCGAATCAATCGCGCCGCGGACCGACCATCAGCCGGATTTCCAATCGCCAGTGACTTGGCAATCGTGTTCGGTTTCTCGGGCACAAGCGTGTCATCGCCACGCTCCACGAGCCTGACGATTGGTGCGCAGCCGTCGGCCTGCGCCCCGTACAATCGCGGTGCGACGCCACGAACGAGCCGGGCATCGAGGAACTCGCCGAAACCCTTCGCCAGTTTCGTGACCAGCGATCCTCCGGCCATCGGCGCCACGACGGCATCGGGCAGGCGCCAGCCGAGTTGTTCGGCGATCTCAAAGGCGGCGGTCTTGGAGCCTTCGCCGTAATACGCGCGCAGGTTCACGTTGACCATGCCCCACCCGAAACGATCGGCGACCTGGGCACAGAGGCGATTGACGTCGTCGTACGTGCCGCGGACGCGCACGAGCTTCGGACCGAAGACGGCGGATGCCGCAACCTTCGCGGGTTCGAGATCATGCGGGATGAAGATCCACGCCTCGAGTCCTTCGCGCGCCGCGGCGGCGGCGACGGCGTTGGCGAGATTCCCCGTCGACGCGCACCCGACGACCGTCAGCCCGAATGCGTGCGCCGCATTGAGCGCCGTCGCCACCACGCGATCCTTGAACGACAGCGACGGGAACGACCCGGCATCGTGCTTCACCAGGCAACGCGAGATGCCTAACGACTCGGCGAGGCGCGGCGCATCGATGAGGGGCGTCCAGCCGGCATTGAGGCAGCGAACCGGGCGGCCCGTAAACGGCAGCCATTCGCGATAGCGCCAGAGCGATCGCGGGCGAGCGGCAATTTCGTGGCGATCCGGAAGCTGCCGGTGCGAGTCGTACACAGGCTCGAGCGGACCGAGGCACTCCGGGCAGACGGGCGACGGACCTGCATCGTGCGGACGTCCACACGATGCGCATTGCAGGGGAACCGCCGTGAGCGTGTGCGCCGCGCGGTGGAGGGCCGTGACCGTCATGCGGCTACCCTCGCCCGGAGGCGCCGCAGCGCCTGACGAGCCGCGGACAGTGTGTCGCCCACCAATGCGGACGCGGTGGCGGCGCCGCCTGCACCAGCTCCGCTCCAGGTCAGTGCTCCGGCCAGCGACGCCCTGACCTCCACCACGTTCACGACTCCCTGTGCGGACGCGAGCGGATCAGCCGCGAGCAGGCGTTCCGGTCCCACATGCGCGCGAATCCGATCGCCATCGCGGAACGCAGTGGCCACCAGGCGCCATCCGCCTTCCCGCGCCACAGGAATCACAGCTTCGATTCCGGTCACTGAGACCTGGTCGGCGAGGACCGGTGTCCGCCACGCCACGGTGCAGAGAATCGCAATTTTCGCAGCCGCATCGCTGCCATTCAGGTCGGCGGCCGGATCGGCTTCGGCGTACCCGAGTTTGCGCGCATCAGCCAACGCCGCGTCGAGCGTGGCGCCGGCTTCGAGCCGGGTGAGGAGGAACGTACTCGTGCCGTTCAGCACGCCGCGGATCGAATGCACTTCCTCGCCGGCGAGCGACTCGCGCAGCGCCCGTACGACGGGGACGCCGGCGGCGACGGCGCCTTCACACCACAACCGCTGGTCGCGCCTGACGAGTCGTTCGAGCAGGGCCGGCGTGCGCGCGACCGCCTGCTTGCTGGCGGTGACGACGGCTGCGCCACGACCGAGCGCCGTGCGAAGCCATTCCGACGCCTGGGCAGCGCCGCTGGCCTCGATCAGCACGTCGATGTCGGGATCGCCGGCGATGCCGGCGGCGTCGTCGGTGACGGTGAATCGCGGTACCGGACGCGGCCGGTGCGTGTCGCGCACCGCGATGCGAGCGAGATGCAACCGCGCGCCGAGTCTTCGCGCGAGCAGAGGTTCTCTCGCGATGAGTTGCTCGGCGAACGCCGAGCCGACAGTGCCGCAGCCGATGAGGCCCAGGCGGATGACGGGTGGAGCCATGCCTTGTTCTCCCCCACGCATCCACCGGCTTCGCATCCGGGGACAAAAAAATCCCGGATGGCGAAAGCCCCGGGACACGTGGCTTTTTAGCGTTTGTTTAGCGTGGCCGCAATACGCCGCAAATGACCACGTGAATCGATTGTGAGCCTAGTGTATTGCCCTCGGCGGGCGTTGCGCAAGGGCTCCGGCTGAAGAGTTGAAAAGCGCAAAGCGCAAAGAAAAGTTGAAGAGTCTAATGAGTACGGAGTCCGCGGGAGCGCCTTCCAGTCGGCGTTGCGCTTTCACCCGTTCTTTGCGCCTTTGCGCTCTTCAACTCCGTATTGTCTTGCGCCTGAGGAAGTCCATTAAGATGAATTGTCCAAGCGTGACCGTATTTGTGAAATACGCCTTCCCCCGGCTCAGCGCCGCGACGCGCTTGACGAACTGCACCAGCGCCCGGTCACGCGCGAGCATGAACGTATTGATCACGATCCCCGCCCGGCGGCATTCGGCGACTTCGCGGAGCGTGGCGCTGATCACCTCGGCATCGAGCCCCATGGCATTCTTGTAGATCGCCCCGTTAGGCATCGTCAGGGCGCTCGGCTTGCCATCCGTGATCATGACGATCTGGCGCATGTCCTTGCGCTGGCTGAGCAGGATCCGGCGGGCGAGCCGCAACCCTTCTGCCGTGTTCGTGTGATATGGCCCCACCTGCGCGTGGGCGAGCGTGGCGAGGGGGATCTCTTCCGCCGAATCATGGAACAACACGACGCGGATCGTGTCGCCCGGATACTGCGTGCGGATCAGGTGCGTGAGCGCGAGCGCGACCTTCTTCGCCGGTGTGAATCGGTCTTCACCATACAGGATCATCGAGTGCGAGGTGTCGAGCAGCAGCACCGTCGCGCACGACGACCGGAATTCCGCCTGGTGCACCATCAGGTCGGGGTAGTCCAGGTCGAGCGGAAAGCCGATCGACCCGGTCCGGGCCAGCGACCGGCTGAGGGTCGCGTTCACGTCCAGGTTGAGCGTATCCCCGAACTCGTACTGCTTGCTCGAGGCATCCGCCTCCACGCCCGTGGCCAGGTGCGGTGTATCGTGGCTCCCGATACTGCTCCTGCCTAACGATCCGAGGATGTGGCGCAACGCCTTGTAACCCAGGAAGTCGATGCCCTTCTCGTTGAGGCGGAATTGCACGTCGCGTGAGGCGGCCTGCGCGATGCTGCCTTTCCCCTCCATCGGCTGGTAACTGTCGGACACGCGCGGTGGCGCCTGCAGCGACAGGTATCCCTGTTCGACGAGCCGCTGCACGAGCCGGTCGAGTAGCGCCGACAGTTGCGCCTCCGACTCCGGATCTCCGTCGCCGCGCATGGCCGCCAGCATCTCAGGCGTGAACTGCCCGCTTTCGATCAACGCCTCCAGGATGGCGCGCTTGAGCGCTTCGAGCGAGCGATCGGCTTCTTCGCCGACATCACCCCACCACGGGTGCGTCATCGGCCCGCCGGCAAAGCCCGACTGCAGCAGAAAGTCCGCCAGCTGCTCGAGGAGTGCTTCGAGATCAACTGCGTCTCCGTCACCCGGTACAAATCGGGAGTACGTATGGCTCCGCATAGCTGCAAGCTATGCGGGGGAAGCAGGAGGCAGGAAGCAGGAAACAGGGATTGACTGTGGCCTCTCGGCACTGTGTCCGGAGGCCTCAAGATCTGAACGTTTCGTTCCCTTCCTGTTTCCTGCCTCCTGCCTCCTGCTTCCCTCGTCGTGATAGAATACGTCGCCCCATGGTTGCACTGACCCGATTCAACCCGTTTCGCGTGCTGGTCACGCACCGGAACTTCCGCGCGTTCTGGACCGGGCAGACGCTCTCGCTGGTCGGGTCGTGGATGCAGTCGATGGCGATCGGGTGGCTGGCGCTCGAACTGTCCAACAGCGCTTTTGTCGTCGGGATCGTGGTGGCGTCGGGATCACTGCCCATCCTCGTGTTCTCACTGCACGCCGGCGTGCTCGTCGACCGGTCCGACAAGAAGAAGCTGGTCACGTACGCGCAG
Source organism: Gemmatimonadaceae bacterium (assembly GCA_035646395.1). Taxonomy (GTDB): domain Bacteria; phylum Gemmatimonadota; class Gemmatimonadetes; order Gemmatimonadales; family Gemmatimonadaceae; genus JABWBJ01. Next base: position 9,588 of record DASRPK010000010.1, read on the forward strand.
TTCCTCCTCGGCGTCGAGGCGGTACTGCTGTGGTACCTGACGGTGACCGGACACATCACGGTCGGCGCGCTCATTGTCCTCTCGCTGTATGGTGGCGCGATTGCCAGCGTCGAGATCCCCGCTCGTCAGGCATTGATGATCGACCTCGTGGGTCGCGAGGATCTGCGTGACGCGATCGCACTGAATTCCAGCGGCTTCAACCTCGCCCGCATCATCGGCCCCGCGATCGGGGCACTGATCATCGCGAAGCTCGGGCTCGCGTGGTGCTTCGGCGCGAATGCCGTGAGTTACGTGACCGTGCTCATCGGGCTGCACCGCGTGCGACTTCCCCCCTGGCAGGCGCCCCGCATGCCGGGTGCGCCGCTGCAGCAGATCCGCGAGGGACTGAATTACGCGCGCGGCGTGAGACCAGTGCGCGCCATCCTCGAACTCGTCACCGCGTTTTCGGTGCTGGGAATTCCCTATGTCGCACTGATGCCCGTCCTCGCGCGCGACCGGCTCGGTGTGGGCGCCGACGGCTATGGCGCGATGTTATCAACCCTCGGGATCGGGGGATTGATCGGTGCGCTGGCACTGGCCGCGGCCGGCCTGCATATCCGCCGCGGACCGCTCGTCGCACGGACGTCGACAGCGTACGCGATCCTGCTCCTGATCCTGTCATTCGTCAGGGAACCTGCGCTGGCGTATCCGATCCTGTTCATGACCGGGTTCCTGATGATCGTCAACAACGCCATGGCCAACGGGATGCTCCAGACCATGGTGCCTGACGAGTACCGCGGACGCCTGATGTCGATCTACTCCATGATCGTCGTCGGCCTGCCGCAGGTCCTCGGCGCTTTTTCGGCGGGCGCGGTGGCCGGACTGATCGGCGTGCAGTGGGCGATCGGCGGCGCCGCGGTCGGCATGCTGGTCTTCTCGTTCTTCCTGCTGCGCAAGTATCCCGAGGTGCGCGAGCTCTAGACCGACGTCGCGGGCCGGGCCGTGACGCCGAATTTTTCGCGCGCCAGCGCCAGCACGAGCTCGACGCACCGATCCTGCCCCAGCCACGCCGTGTTGAGCATGATGTGGTAATGCCAGGGCGCGAGCCACGAGCGGCCGAACATGCGCTTCACGTACGCCTCGCGCTGCTGGTTCTTCGCCTTCACCATCCGGTCCGCTTCGTCCTCCCCGATCCCCTCACGCTTCATCGTGCGCTCGACGAGGGCGTCATGCGGCGCGTAGCAGTGGACGTGGAGCACGTCCGTCCGCTCGGCGAGGTAGGCCTGCGCCCCGCGTCCCACGACGACCACCGGTCCCCGGGTGACGGCTTTTTCGATCACTTCGCGCGTGACTTCGGCGATGCGCTGCTCGGTTGGCGGCATCGGCGAGCCCAGGGACGCCGACACCACTTCGCCGCCGCCTAACGCCAGCGCGTCGGCCAGCCGTTCGGCGAGGGACGGCGCCCGCTCGTCGATCGCCTGGACGTCGGTCGGGGTCGCGCGCAGCCCCTTGGCAATGCCGTCGACAATCGACCCGTCGACCAGTCGCCAACCGAGCGTTTCCGCGACCCGGCGTGCGACCTCGCTACCGCCAGAACCGAACATCCGGGTGACCGTTATTGCGGGCATATCAGGCGTTGGGGACCGAGCGGATGTAGACGATCTCCGCCTCTGAAAAGCCGAGCGACTGCCAGGCTTTTCGTCCGGCGTCGTTCGTCATGGCGCACTGTAAACGCATTCCATGCAGCTGCTGTTGCCGGCACCAGTCGTCGGCCGCGGCCAGCAATGCCCGCAGGACGCCGGTTCGCCGCTGGTCGGGCACGACGTAGACCGTGGTCAGGGCCGCCTGGCGTGAATCCGCGACGAGCGGACTGCGATGCACCACCCGACAGCGCAGCATTCCCACGATCGACTCGCCACGAACCGCGACGAAAAAGACGCTGGCGGGCGTCGCGAAGTCGGCGCGCGTGAGCCCCAACGCGCGTGCATCGGCGTCCGGATGCGGATCGGCAAAAAACGGGTTCCGTTCCTCCTCTCGCAAAAGCGCCACGCGGAGGGCCGCAACCTGCGGCGCGTCATCGATCGTCGCGGGCCGGACCATCACGCGTGGAGTCCGTGGCGCGCGAGGCGCAACGGCCGGTCTCGCGCTCCGGCGCCGCGTCTCGTCAGGCACTCAATCCACCGCCGAAGAGGTCCTGGTCCGGCCGACGCCTGCTTTCGGGGTGCGCGCGTCCGTATTGCCCCGCGTCGGAGCGGGAGATCTTCCGGCGCGCGACGAGTGCCTCGAGCACGAGCTCACATCCGGCGACTGATGTTGCGGCATCGCTATCAGTCCCAAGCCCAACGAGGTGCACGAGTTCGACAAGGCCGGGAACTGTCTGGAATGCCTCGTACATCGACAGGGTGTCGACATCATCAGCGACCTGCAGGGCGCCACCTTCGTCGAACCACAACACGGGTTCGTCGGTGTTTACGCCACCGGCGCGCACTCGGAACGTCGCCTCCGCGGCACGGCGGATCAACTCGCGCGCTATCACAGCCGCGCCGATGAGTTCCCCTTCGTATTCGAGTTCGATCTTCCCCGTGATGGCCGGAAGCGCGGCATAGAGGTCCGACAATCTCGGAACTGCTTCCTTTTCTCCCAGCTGGATGGCACGTCGCTCCGCGTTCGACACCACGTTTTCGAGCAGGGAAATCGGCATGCGCTGCGACACACCGGACCGACGATCGATCCGCTTGTCGGTGCGTGCTTCGAATGCCACCCGTTCGATCACTTCCGACACGAAGTCAGGGATGCGAACCGGCACCAGACCACGGTTCGCCCACGCTTCCTGCTCGGTGATGCGCATGCCGAGTTCGACGCTGTCGGGGTAGTGCGTCGTGATCTCGCTGCCGATGCGGTCCTTGAGCGGTGTGATGATCTTGCCGCGCGCCGTGTAGTCCTCGGGGTTCGCAGTGAAGCACAGCAGCACGTCGAGCGGAAGGCGCACCGGATACCCTTTGATCTGCACATCGCCTTCCTGCATGATGTTGAACAGGCCGACCTGCACCTTCCCGGCGAGATCAGGCAGCTCGTTCAGCGCGAAGACGCCCCGGTTGGCGCGCGGCAGCATCCCGTAGTGCATGGTCAACTCGTCCGAGAGCACGTGACCACCCCGCGCGGCCCGGATTGGATCGACGTCGCCGATGATGTCGGCGATTGTCACGTCGGGCGTGGCGAGCTTCTCCACATAACGAGCGTCACGCCCGACCCAGGCGATGGGTGTATCATCACCGCCTTCGGCGAGGCGATTCCGCGCGAATCGCGAGATCGGCGCGTACGGATTGTCATTGACCTCACTCCCCTCGACAATCGGGGTCTCGGGATCGAGGAGCGAGGACAACGCGCGCAGGATTCGCGACTTCGCCTGGCCACGCAACCCGAGCAGGATGAAGTGATGGCGCGCCAGGATCGCGTTCACGATCTGCGGAACCACCGATTCCTCATAGCCGACGACACCGGGGAATACGGTGGCGTTCTCACGAAGCCGCGTGATCAGGTTCTCGCGCAGTTCGTCCTTCACGGATCGAAGCACGCGGTCCGGCGCTCCGATTGCGGACCGCCGCAAGGCGCCAAGAGTGCGAGGAAGCTCAGTCACGGGAGGAAGTCGGGTATGCGTCGTTAGGCGGCGGACGACCGACGCCAGGCTAAGTTGGAGCCTACTTTCGGGAACCGGCGAAGACAATGTCGCGATCTTGCTTCATTGCGCGAATGGGAGCGTTTCAACCCGCGCCGCCAGCGGTTCATTCGACCAGGCCGCCGCGACCAGCGCTCCCGGTTCGACTTCGCGGCGGACCAGCCCGAGGGCGATCGCACCGTGACGCGGCGAAATGGCGCCGCTTTTCACGATGCCCACTTCTTTTCCGCCTTCATCCACAATCGTTGTGCCTGCGGGTGGCAACACCGCGGCACTGAAGCGCAATCCGCGCAGGAGCCGGTTGACGTGGCCGCGGTAGTGCACGCGGGCCACCGTTTCCTGTCCCGTGTAGCACCCCTTGGTGAAGGAAATCGCTTCGAGCCGTTCCAGATCTGCTTCCTGCGCCAGCATCGAATCATCCATGTCGATGCCCCACTCGGGTCGTCCAGCTTCGATGCGCGCTATGTGTAGCGCCTGGGATGCGTCATCGATGGCTCCGGCGCTGACCAGCTTCGCATGTAGCGCATCGAGCGTCTCGCGCGAGCCAATGACGTCGTATCCATCAACTCCGAAATCGGGTACCCGCGCCAGCATCAGGCTCGTGTCCGCCATCCTCAGGACGACATGACCGTATGACGCGAGGTCGCCGGGGATTTCGGCATCGGTGAAGGCGGCGCGCAGCATATCCAGGGCTTTCGAACCAAAGATCCCGACATCACCGCTCTGTGGCGAAATGTCCTGATACTTCGCCAGGCGAGGATTTACAAACTTCTTCACCATCGCGGCAAACTGGGATCCGGCGGCTGAGTTTGCGTCGACCAACAAGCCGGCCTGAGTCGCAAAAATCCGGACATCGGCGAGAATCTTTCCCTTGTTCGTCAGCGCCGCCGCGTACTGCCCGCGACCAACCGTCAGCGACACCACATCGTTCGTCACGAGTCCCGTCAACGACTCGGCAGCCTTCTCGCCAGTGAAGAGCATGCGAAGTCGATCGGAGCGGTCGGCGACGACTGCTCCGTGAGCAAGCGCGTCATACGCGCGTTCGGTGCTGGCTGTACTCGTGTCCACGCTCATGCTGCGACGGCCGTCAGGCGATGGGCTCGTTTCGGGGCGCTACGAGCGAGAGGAGCGCATCGGCGGTGAGACCGGCGATCGACGAAACGTAACCATCGGCCTCGAGCGCGACGTGTGCCGGCACGTCACCCACCACGACCGCCGGAACGCCCGCCGCGCGGGCCGATTGCACACCAGGCAGCCCATCTTCGATCGCGACCGCCGTGCCCCGCGCGACACGGGCCCGGGCGCGCTGAAGGCGATTCATCGCCAGGCGGTACGGCTCGGGCGACGGTTTAGCCGGCGCGTCTTCGGCGGCCACCACACACGTGAACAGGTGTTCCACCCGCGCCAGCGAAAGCACGAACATCGCGTCGTTGCGTGGCGAACGCGTCACGAGGGCGAGTCGCGCCGTGTCGTGCAGACGCTCGAGCGTTTCGCGTGCGCCTTCGACCAGCGTCAAACCCTTGCCGATGTACGCTCGATAGGCACGCTCGGCACGGAGCGCCGCGAGAGCAATCGCTGTTTCATCGACGGGGCGGCCGGCATGCCTGATCGCGGCACGAATCGCATCCTCAAATGCGAGTCCCGCGCAATGCTCGCGATACTCGGACAGTGACAACTGGATCCCATCGGCGCGGAGAGAGGCAAAGACGGCGTCGCGTCGCGCCTCGCTGGTGTCGGCGATGACTCCTTCGAGCTCGAGAATGACCGTGTCGAGCATACCGATAGCTAACGGTTCTCTCGACCTAACGCTACGTCGCCGTGTCCTGTCGGTACGAGCGATCGAGCAGTTCCACAGGGTGAACGCACCGGACGGCAGAGCCGGCGCGGATCAACCCGGCTCCGATCTGCATGTGGCATCCGGGGTTGCCGGTCGCAACCAGCACGGCACCGGTCGTCTTGATATTCGCGATCTTCGGATCCAGCACCAGGGCCGACGTTTCGGGTTCGACGAGGTTGTAGATGCCAGCGCCACCGCAGCAGCGGTCAAAGTCCTCCAGCGGAACAAGCTCGAGCCCGGGAATTGCGCGCAGAACTTCGAGCGGCGCGGTGGCCACGCGTTGCGCATGATGCAGGTGGCACGGTGCGTCATAGGTGACGCGCAGGGGGAGTCGACCGCCGGGCTTCGGGCCCGCGGCCGCGAGGAGTTCGCTGACATCCCTGACCCGCGCGCTCAATCGCGCCGCGCGTTCCGCCCACTCCGCGTCATCACGCAGAAGGTGGCCATAATCCTTCATCATCGCGCCGCAACCGGCGGCATTCACGGCGATGAAGTCGGCGCCAGACCGTTCGAACGCGGCGATGTTGCGCCGCGCGAGCTCCCGAGCGCGCGCGTCATCACCAGCGTGGGCGTGAAGTGCGCCGCAACATTGCTGGCCTGAGGCGTCCCGCAGCACGTAATCATTTCGCGCCAGCACACGTCGCGTCGCCTGGTTCGTATGCGAAAACAGGGAATCCATGACGCAGCCATCGAGCGTTGCGACCGAGCCGCGGGGTTGCGGGGGTACCGCCGGTCGCTCGCGCGACGCAAGCGACGGTTGCGTCGACTCGAGCATCGCGAAGGCAAACCCGGCCCGGCCGGGAAGCCGCGAGAGGATACTCGTCAGGCGCAGCGACCGGGTGATCCTGGCGGCGCCAAACAGAAGCGTGCGCAGCAACGGGCTTGCCATCGTCGCCAGCAATGATCTCTCAACGAAGCCGAGGGGTCGCTTGATCGCGATGGTGGCGCGCGTGGCCTCGAGCAGGTGTCCGTACGGCACACCGCTCGGGCAGGCCGTTTCGCAGGCGCGACAGCCGAGGCAGCGGTCGATGTGCGTGGTCAGCGCAGGATCGTCAAAGAGGATTTCTCCCTCCACCGCCCCCCGCATCAGCATCAACCGGCCACGCGGGCTGTCGTTCTCGTCGTCGAGGACGAGGTACGTGGGGCACGCCTGCAGGCAGAAGCCGCAATGCACGCAGAGGTCGAGTCCCGGGGCAGCAGTCTCCAGCGGCGTACCTGCGATCGCCGGCCTCCGCGGCGTTACGCTCGTCGTCACGCCGACTCCCTGCCCAGGATCCCGCGATTGAGGACGCGGGCCGGATCGAATGCGTCCCGCAGCCGCCGGGACAGGACATCGTTAGGCGCGGGGGGTGCCGAGCGGTCGCGCCATTCCTCCGGCATCGTTTCGACGACCTGCCGATCGCCGGCGTCGAAGTTGCGTAGTGGCGCGATCGAGCTGGGGAGCCGGAGACGCACCACGCCACGGTACAACGAGCCATGCGCGTCGATGCCAGGCGTAGCCGTCGCCGCCAACCACAGCCGGGACAGTTCCGATGGACGACGCGACACGCGGACAACTGCTCCACCTTCGGGGTCGGACTGTTGCAGCCGAATCCACGTTCCCGGCGCGACTTCCTCGCAGACCGCGAGCCTCGCCAGCGTCGCAGCCTGGTGATGCACACCGATGGCGTTGCCGGCGAGCCGCACCAGCATAACGGCTCGGTCGCCGAGCCCGATGCGTTGCGCGCAGGTCCTGCTCAGCAGCTCCGCCGCGAGTGGTTCCACTGACGCCGCACGAATGGTCGACAGCAGTGTGCCCAGGGCGTCCCTTTCGGAGGGAAGCGCCAGCGCAAAGGTCTGGTCGGCTTCCGGTCGCGCCCGAAGGCGGACCGTCGCGCTGGTAATGACCCCAAGCGTCCCCCATGCGCCGACCGACAGGCGCACGAGGTCGAAGCCGGCGACGTTCTTCACGACGCGCCCTCCGCCGTGGATAACGTCACCGGTGCCCGAGACATACGACACGCCGACAGTCACGTCCCGCGGCAGGCCGACGCGTCCGCCGACTGGACCAGCGGATGCCGTCGCCAGGGTGGCGCCTAACGTACCGTGCGGATCACCGAACGGGTCGATGGAAAGCCACTGGCCGTGCGCCGCCGTCGCATCGGCAATCTCGGCCAGCGTTGTTCCCGCGCTGGCGGTGAGCGTGAGGTCGCCGGGGACGTATTCGGTGATGCCGCTCAGCCCCGAGACGTCGAGGATTCGCGTCGCCTGTACCGGGTGTCCGGCACGCAACCAGGTTCCCCGCCCCCCGATGCGTAGCGGCTCGGCGGTGGCGTATGCGTCGCGGACGGCGTCCACCACATCTCCCACCGTCCGAACGACAAGACGCGGAGCATCGGTGACTGTCGGTGCGCTCATCAGTCGTCAGGCAGTGACGGCCGGCTGGCGCGTCGCCGGGAGACCGGACCATTCGCGGCACGATCGCATCGGTACCACCTTCCCCGGATTGGCCCGCCGGTCCGGGTCGAAGACGTCGCGCAGCTTGCACATCGCGGCGAGTGTGTCGTCGGGGAAGATCAGCGGCATGTATTCGAGTTTGTCGAGCCCGATGCCATGCTCTCCGGTGACGCTGCCACCGGCGTCGACGCACAGTTTCATGATCAATCGCATCGCTTCGTGGACGCGCGGGGCTTCTTCGCTGCTATACGCGACGCAGGGATGCAGGTTGCCATCGCCGGCATGAAAGACGTTGCAGACATTCACGCCGTACACCTCGGCGATCCGCCCGATTTCCGCCATCACCGCGGGAAGTTTCGTGCGCGGCACTACCGCATCCTGCACAAATAAGTGCGGGGCAATGCGACCCATCGCGCCAAACGCCTTCTTGCGTCCCTGCCAGAGGCGTGCACGTTCCGCGTCATCGCGCGCCACGCGCACCATTCTCGCGCCGTGCTGGAGACAGATCTCGTTTATCGTGGCGACATCCGGTTCGATTCCGACGGCGAGGCCATCAACTTCGATCAGCAACACCGCGGCGGCGTCGACGGGATACCCGGCCGCGTAGATGGACGCTTCGACGGCCACGATCGTCGCGCGATCCATCATCTCCAGCGCGGCGGGAACGATCCCCGTTGCGACGATCGCCGAAACGGCCTGCGCGGCCGCGTCGATGGACATGAAGTCGGCGAGCAGCGTCCGCACGGCTTCCGGGTTTCTCGTCAGGCGGACGGTGGCGTCAAGGGCGACCCCGAAACATCCTTCCGAGCCCACAAACGTCCCAACGAGGTCGTAACCGGCCACTTCACCGTCCGCCGAGCCTAACGATGTGACGGTGCCGTCAGGGAGCACGACGGTGAGCGCGAGGACGTGATTGAGCGTGACGCCGTACTTGAGGCAGTGCGGCCCGCCGGCGTTTTCAGCGACATTCCCGCCAATGGTGCACGCTGCCTGGCTCGAGGGATCGGGCGCGTAGTGAAGCCCGAAGGGCGCGGTGGCGCGGGAGAGCAGTGCGTTGACGACTCCCGGCTCCACGGTCGCCGTCTGGTTTTCGGCATCGATGTCGATGATCCGCCGGAGACGATGAAGGCCGAGGAGCACGGCGTTGTCGGCGAGTGCGCCGCCGGAGAGTCCGGTGCCCGCGCCTCGGGGGACCCAGGGCACATTCTCCGCAGCCAGCAACCTGACCACAGCCACCACTTCCTCGCGCGACCCCGGGATCACTACCAGCGACGGCTGCTTGCGGTACCCGGGCAGACCGTCGGCGGTATAGACGAACGTCTCGGCGCGCTTTTGAAGCACGTGCCGGGGACCGACAATTTCAGCAAGTTGCGCAGCTAAAGAAGGCACAGTGTGAATCTACCGCGGGCATGGGGCATGGGGCCCGGGGTGCGGAAAGAAATACAAAGCCCCGGCGTTACGCCGAGGCTTGAATCACACAACCCCCATGCCCCGTGCCCCGGACCCAGGCCCTATGCGACGTTCCAGAACCCCGCCAACGCGCGCCCATCGGGCGATTCGCGCAGCTTCTCGAACGCTCTCTCGCGAATCTGGCGGATCCGCTCACGCGTGACGCCCAGCAGCGCGCCGATGCGCTCGAGCGTCATCGCCTCGGAGCCTTCCTCGAGCCCGTAGTACAGGAAGAGGATCTTCCGTTCGCGGGGGGTGAGGTAGCGGCGGAAGACCCGGTCGATGAACTCGCGCATCAGGTTGAAGTCCGTCCGATCCTCGATGTCCGCGCCTTCCATTCCAGAGAAGCGCTCGCCTAACGTGGCCGCGTCGCGATCCGAGCGGTCCACCGGGGCGTCAAGCGAGACTTCTGTGGAAGACATCTGGCGCGATGCACGAACCTGTTCTACCGGCTCTTCGAGGAGGCGACTGATCTCGTGGTCCGTCGGATCGCGCTTCAGGACCTGGGCCAGGATCGTCTCGGCCCGTGAGAGACGGATCAACTGCGAGTTCTGATTGAGGGGGATTCGGACGGAGCGTGTCTGCTCGGCTAATGCTTTCAGTACCGCCTGTCGAACCCACCACACGGCGTACGAGATGAACTTCACGCCCTGATCGGGATCGAACTTGCGCACGGCCTTGAGCAGTCCTTCGTTGCCGATCGCGACGAGCTCACTGAGATCGAGCCCGTGTCCCTGGTACTTCTTCACGTACGAGATCACGAACCTGAGGTTCGCGGTCACCAGCCGCTCGGCGGCGGCTTCGTCCCCCTTCTGCGCAAGGCGGGCGAGTCGCCGCTCTTCGGCGACATCGGTGATCAGCGGGAGTTTCTGGATGTCGTGGAGGTACTGGTCGAATGCTGTTGACGGCGAGGAACGCAGGAAGCCTTTGGTCCGATTCTCAGTGACCTGCTGCATACACGCACCTGGCCCTTTTTGGAGTTGTCGCCCCGAAGTCGGGGCGAGCCCAACGCAGCGATTTTCCTGCAGAACGGGCGCGCACGATACGTGACCGTTTTTGGACCGTCAACAGCGACTTTTCATTCGGGATTCGGGTTTTGAAGACAGTATTTGAGGCTGAAAAGCGGCATATCCTGATGTTTCAACAACTTGTGACCAAAGTCACCGAAATGTGATCAGGCTCGCTAGACCGGCGCTTCGGTATCCTGTCGGGCTCGTCTTGCCATCAGCCGACGGAAAATGCGCCGAATTACGAGTCCGCCGCCGACCAGGAATGCCGCGATCAACCAGGTCGGCATGTTGAGCAACCACGCGGCCACGCCTCCCAGGAGGAGGATCGCGACCAGGGTCAGGATGAGGGCGCCGGATGCGGACATGGGAGCGGTTATTCGTTCGATGACGACTCCAGAACTTCCCGGACCAGCCGTTCCTCCAGGACCGCCGACCAGCCTTCCACCTCGTTCCCCGCCGGGCTGCCGATTTCCTTCAGCAGAGCAAACGCGAGACTTCCCGCGCGCGACTTCTTGTCGACCCGCATCGCATCGATCAGCCGGCCATGATCGAGGCCGGCCGGGATGCGCGTCGGCAAGCCGGCGCTGCCTAACGCGGATCGCAGCGCGTCCGCGGTCCCCGCTGCCGTAATACCGGCCGCCTCGCCAAGCTCGGCCTCGATCACCAGTCCGATGGCGACCGCCTCGCCGTGGAGCAGTGCGTAGGCGGTTTCCCGCTCGAGGGCATGGGCCACGGTGTGGCCCGTGTTGAGGATGGCGCGGCGCCCTTTTTCGAATGGATCGGTGTTCACCACGGTGCCCTTTACCGATACCGACTTCGTGATGACATCGAGTGTCGGTTCGCCGAGCCAGTTGAAGCGGTCGCCAACGGCGCCTGTGTCTCGCTGCATGGCCCGGTGAAGGTCCGAAGCCCACGCCGACGCCTGCGCAAAATGGGCGGCGTCGGAGATCGCGCCGTGTTTCAGCACCTCCGCGACGCCGGCCCGGACGTGCGTGGCCGGCAGCGTGGCCAGCGTCGCGGGATCGGCGACGACCGCGGCCGGCTGGTAGAACGCACCCACCAGGTTCTTTCCGTGCGGGGTGTCGACGCCGGTCTTCCCCCCGATGGACGCATCGACCATGGCCAGGAGCGTCGTCGGCACCTGGATGAGCGGGACGCCGCGGAGGTAGGTCGCGGCCACGAAGCCGGCCAGGTCGCCGACCACGCCGCCGCCTAACGCGATAACGACCGTGTCCCGCCCGGCGCCGCTGGCCAGGAGCCAGTCGGTGAGCCGGGCCCAGTGTTCACGTGACTTCGATGGCTCCCCCGACGGCACCGCGGTCGTGCTGATCACCACGTCAGGCATCGTTCCCGTGATCGCGCGTGACGCGGGCTCGAGCCAGTGACGCGCCACCTCGTCGTCGGAAATGATCGCATAACGATGCGCCGGCGCGGTCCGATGACAGATGACGCCGAGTGCATTCAGTATCCCGGCGCCGATCGTGACCCGGTAGCCCAGGACACCGATGGATCGCGTGTCAGCATTCCGCACGGAGTCCGGCGCTACCATGAGACCTCGCCCGCTCCGGCGCGCCGGTTCGCCACGCGCGCCAGCATGAAGAGGAGATCGGAGACGCGGTTCAGGTAGATCACCACCAGCGATGGCAGTTCCTCGGTTTGCTGGAGTGCGACGACGCGCCGCTCGGCGCGGCGGCAGACGGTACGCGCGACGTGCAGTGCCGCAGCCTTCGCGGTGCCACCAGGAACGATGAAGCTGCGCAGCGGCTCGAGCTCGGTCTCGCACTGATCAATCGCCAGTTCGAGCTCCCGGATGCGCGTATCATCGATCCGTGCCTTCTCGAGCGACGCGCGCATCTTGTCGCGATCGGGGGTGGCCAGGAGCGCGCCGATCGAAAACAGGTCGCGCTGGATAGGGACGATGACCTCATCGATGCGAGGCATCGGCTCCAGCGCGCGCACCAGGCCCAGCGTGGCATTGAGCTCGTCGACGTCACCATACGCTTCGACGCGCGGGTGATCCTTGCCAACACGTCCACCGCCGAAAAGGCCCGTGTCGCCCGCGTCGCCGGTCTTGGTGTAGATCTTCATGGCCTGAACATTGGTGCACGCCGTGGCGTTCGGGCAGCGGGTAAACGGGTAAACGGGTAAACGGGTAAGCGGGTAAGCGGGTAGGCGAACGCACCGCTTCTATCGTGAACCCGCTGACCCGTCTACCCGTCTACCCGTCGCTTTAGATTTGCGGCATGACTCGAACCAGGCACCCGCAGGTTGACATCACCATCATAGGGGGCGGCCCAACCGGGCTCTTTGCCCTTTTTTATGCCGGAATGCGCGGCGTATCAGCGCAGATCGTCGACGCCCTGCCGCAACTCGGCGGCCAACTCACCGCGCTGTACCCCGAGAAATACATCTTCGACGTTGGCGGATTCCCGAAAGTGCTGGCCAAGGACTTCGTGAAATCGCTGACCGAGCAGGCATTGCAGTTCAAGGGGGCGACGCACCTGAACAAGATCATCATGGGTCTCGAGCGCCGTGACGATCATTTTGTATTGCAGACGGAGAACGGTGAGTTTCCGACGAGGGCGATCGTCATCGCCGCGGGCATCGGCGCGTTCTCGCCACGTCGGCTCCCGCAGACCGTCGCCCATCCGTGGTATGGTCGTGGCATCCACGATGTGGTGCTGGACCCGGAAGCGTTGCGCGGACGACGGATCCTGATCATCGGCGGTGGCGACACGGCGTTCGACTGGGCGCACCAGCTGCTGGATCGCGCCGCGACCCTAACGCTGGTGCATCGGAGCGATCGCTTCCGGGCGCACGCGGCAACGGTCAATGAAGTGCAGCGCGCGGCGGCGGCAGGGCAAATGGGCCTTCACGTCTTCCACGAACTGCACGACATCATCAGCATGGACGGCCGGCTGACGGGTGTCGTGCTCCGTGATACAAAGACGAAGGCGACATTTTCGCTCGCCTGCGATGTCGTGCTTCCCATGCTGGGTTATGTGAGCGACCTGGGCGCGCTCGCACACTGGGGACTGACGCTCGAGAAGGAAGAGATTGTCGTGAACAGTTGCATGGAGACCGGACAACCAGGGATTTACGCCGCCGGCGACGTCACCACGTTTCCGGGAAAGCTCAAGCTGATCGCGTCGGGCTTTGGCGAGGCGGCAACCGCCGTGAATCAGGCGGTGCACTGGATCTATCCGGAGAAGAAGGTCACGCCCGGCCACAGTTCGAACATGGCCCTGTTCGGCCAGTCGCCCGACTGAATCAGGGGTCAGACCGGGGTCAGATCGGGGTCAGATCGGGGTCAGAATGGGGTCTGACCCCTCATGTGCCTGATGTGACGGCTGGCTGACCGTACTGAACTAATGATCGCGCGTCTGCTCATCGCGCGAGGCAAATTCGAGTGCCACGTCGACCACGATTCTTCGTGCCGGGTCAGCCGGCGCACGTAGTTCAGCGCGGCAACAATCGCTCTGCGATCTTCGCCAGGGACGAGGATTATTTCGTCTTTCGTGAGTGCTTTGCCGATGCGTGCGGTCGCCACCAGTGCTCTGTTCACGCGTATGTCCTGATGACGAACCATGTGCACCTACTCATGACTCCCCAGTCGGAAGATGGCGTCGCGTCAGTCATGCAAGCGGTCGGCCGGCGCTACGTGCGCTATTTCAATGACACCTACAGCAGAACCGGGTCACTGTGGGAAGGCCGCTATCGCGCGACGCTGATCGACAGCGAGCGGTACCTCTTCACCTGCTACCGCTACATCGAGATGAATCCGGTTCGGGCGGGGCTCGTCTCCCATCCTCGGCAGTACCCGTGGTCCAGTTACGGGGCCAACGCGCTCGGACAGCCAGATCCTCTGGTCACGACGCATGCGCACTGGTACGCGTTAGGCGAAAGCAGTGAGCGCAGGCAGGAGGAATACCGTGGGCTCTTTGACCACGTACTCGATGAACAGGCCGTCACCAGTGTTCGCGGCGCGACCCGGGTCAGACGGGGGTCAGACGGGGGTCAGACCGGGGTCAGACCCTGATCTGACCCCTATTCCATCCGACTGAGCGTCAAACCCTCAGCGTCGCGTTCCCGGGCCGAGGGTCAGCGTCCGAAGAGTTTCGTCGAAATTCACGGTCACCGCGATGCGATCACGGCCGTCCAGTTCGATCGCGATCATCACGAAGAGCGAGTCTCCGGGAAGAAGGTCGATCCCCGCTCGCAGGCTGAATGGCGGGACGCGAAACAGTGGTTGCACACTGTTTACCAGAAACATCGTTCCGCTGTTCAGTTGTGCACTGTATAACGAGTCTTCGGTAACGAAGAAGAGTTCGCGACCTGAGCGACCCCAGACGGCGCTTAACGCGCCGGTGCGAGATACTTGCCAGCGCGACGTCCCTCCCGCGATCGGGCGTACGAAGACTTCGCGCCGTCCAAACGCAACCGCGGTATACGCGAGCCATCGTCCGTCCGGCGACACGCGAGGACGCAGCGGCTGTTCGCGCTGGTCGACCAGCGTTATGCCCGAATCCACGGTCTCGGCGGAGGCGAGCACCAGACCGCGGCCGGCTTCCAGCACGACCATCTGCCTGCCGTCGGGAAGCAGGCTGAAGTCCTCGATGCTCCCGGAACGACTCAGCACGCGTTGTGGCGGTGCGCTGCCATCCGCGGCGGCGCGAAAGAGCGTTCCGTGTTCATTCACGTACGAGAGAAACAGGACGTGCGTCCCATCCGGCGACCAACTCGGCCGGCCGTTCCGTCTCGACGAATCGGCGCTGACCCTGACCAATGGTCCTGCCGGAAGGCGATAAACATATGTATCCCACCGGTCGCCAGCCCCCTCGTACCGCCAGAAGGCGAACGCGCCACCATCCGGTGACACGGACGTATTGAATGACCACGTATTGGGGGTCAGTGCTCCCGGAAGTTCGCGCCTGACGCCGCGGCGGTTCATCAATACGGGGCCAGCGGCAGGAGTGAGGGTATGCGCCAGCATCCCCGCGGCTGCACTCATGCCCAGTGGCGCACCCTGAACGAACGGCACGGCTGCGCCGGTGAACTCGAGACGGTTTACGTCAAAGGGAACGGCATACAGGGCGTCGCGCGCATACAGGATAAGATGGCCGTTCCCGGTATACGCGTCCGGATTGCCCGTCTCCACCGGATTGGCGAGCGGACGCACCTTCTTCGTATCGAGATCCAGAACGAACAGGTCGACGGCGAAGCTGAGCGGTGACTCGAGGGCAATGATTGCCGCTTTCCCACCAGGTAACGGCAAGCCATACACGGCAGTTGTCGTATCCTCCGCCACGAAGAGATCTTCAATCGGGCCACCGCTCTCCGACGTCCGAGAGAAGCGATTCCGCTTGTCGATTCGCCGACCGACGTAGAGGTACCCATCATCGCTCCACCGCACGGTACGGATGGTGTCGGCAAGTGGTCGTGGCGTGCCGCCTTGCGAGCCGACAACCTTGAGCGTTCCCCGCTCGACAAATGCGATCCATGCACCGTCAGGCGAGAAATCAACCGCCGGCGAATACACGCGCTCCATCGAGACATCGAACCGGCTCAGGCGCATGTCCGCAAACGTGTAGATCCACGGTCCGGTCGTGGTCAGGACGAGCAGTCGCGACCCGTCCTGGCTCAACTTGATGCCGTCGACGGACAGGCTGTCGGGAATGGCGACGTCAAACCGGATGGGTGGCCTGGTTCCCGTTTCCCTGACCGCTGGACGTTGCGACATCACGCCGAGTGCCACGGCCAGCAGCCCTGCGAGGCCCGCGAGGCCTAACGCGATCGGTTTCCAGGGAACCGGTGTGCTCCGCGCCGCGCCGGGCGCAGACGACGTGGCGCGCGTGAACGACGGCCTGCCTAACGCCTCGGCGAAGGCACCGGCCGTACTGAAACGGTCGGCAGGAAGCTTCTCCAGCGACTGGAGGATTGCCGCCTCGACATGCTCCGGGACCGATGCACGCTGGCTGCGGAGTGGTCGCGGCGGATCGGTGATGGCTCGCGTTACGATCGCCTGCGGTGTCGGGCCCGTAAACGGAGGCTCGCCGCTGAGCATCTCGTACGCCACGCAACCGAGTGCGTACACGTCCGAACGGGGCCCGAGCTCACGTTCTCCCATCGCCTGCTCGGGACTCATGTAGTGCGGCGTTCCTAACGACATTCCGGTTTCGGTCATGCGCGTCCCGCCGGTCCTGCTCGCGGCCAGCGCGATCCCGAAGTCCGCCACGAGGGCGGAACCGTCGTGGAGGAGGATGTTTTCCGGCTTGATGTCCCGGTGAATGATGCCCTGGCGATGCGCGTAATCGAGTGCGCTCGCGACCTCGCGGGTGATCCGCACCGAATCTTCCACCGGCAACTGCTTTTCTCTCGTCAGGCGGTCCCGCAGGGATTCGCCGGGAATGAACGGCATGACGTAGAACACTGTGCCATCCACCTGGCCGGAATCGTGCAACCCCAGGATATGGGGGTGCTGCAGGTTGGCCGTGGTCGTGATTTCGTGGAGGAACCGGTCTGCTCCGATCACCGCTGCGAGTTCGGGCCGCAACACCTTGAGCGCGACTTTGCGCCGGTGCTTCACATCTTCCGCGAGGTATACGGTGGCCATTCCTCCGGCGCCAAGCTCGCGCTCGACCCGGTACCGCTCGAAGAGTGCCGTGTTCAGGCGATCCAGCGTGGCGGACATGCGGTCAAAGATGCCGCGCTCAATGGCTCTTCGCGACCATGTCTCTCGCGAGCATCTGTCGCCGTCGTCATTCTCCGTCGCTGGCCTGGTGCGCGACAATCGCGGTCGCCGCGAGGTACCCTGTCGAGTTGAGCACCGTGGCAAAAATGTCCGGGATCGCGTCGACCGCGATCAGGATACCGATGCCTTCGACGGGCAGGCCGATGCTCAGGAAGAGCGGCGCCAGCACGAGGAATCCGCCCCGGGGAACTCCCGGAGCGGCAAACGCCAGGATGATCGACGCGAACGCTATCGTCGCGATCTGGCCC
This sequence comes from Gemmatimonadaceae bacterium, assembly GCA_035646395.1. Classification (GTDB taxonomy): domain Bacteria; phylum Gemmatimonadota; class Gemmatimonadetes; order Gemmatimonadales; family Gemmatimonadaceae; genus JABWBJ01. Next base: position 26,974 of record DASRPK010000010.1, read on the forward strand.
AGGCCGAGTGGAATTCCGTAAAACCAGGCGATGAACGAGGCGCCCATCGTCCACGAGACCGGGGCCGCAATCTTGAACATGGATACCGAAAGCGGGACAACAAAACCGCTGATCCGCTTCGGGATCTCGAGGACACGTTCGGCGCCCTCCACCAGGGCAGGCAGCGACGCGATCGATGACGACGACGCAAACGCAACCGATTGCGCCGGCAGCACCGCACGCGCGAATCGCGCCGTCGGCACCTTGGCGAAGATCGCCACCACCGGGTAGAGCAAGGCAATGATCAGGATGCTGGCGAGAGAGTACGCCACCACATAGAAGCCAACGGCCCCGGCGACGCCGGCCCCGCCGCGCGCCGCCAGCGGCAGGACGAGCGCAAAGACGCCTAACGGTGCGAGCGCCACCACCCAGCGCACGATCACGAGCATGGCCTCGGTCAGGCCGCGAAAGACGGCCAACACCGGCTCGCGCACCTCCGGCGCTGTCTTTGCAATGGCCAGCGCCAGGATCAACGTGAACAGGATGAGCTGGAGCATCGCTCCGTTGGCCGCTGCCGCAACCGGATTCGTGGGAATGAGCGAGGTGAGCCAGGCGGCAAATCCGGGCGCGGCGCCTTCGGCCGCAAGCTGGCCGGCTGCCTCCACGGCTCCTGGAGGAAGGGGCGGCCGGGACGTATTTGCGCCCAGCAAGCGGAACGACGCGATGCCGACGGGCATGATCACGATCGCACAGCCGATGAGCAGGAGGAGGAACGTGAGCAGGCTACGCCCTCCGAGCTTCCCGATCGCGCGAAGGTCTGCCGCTCCCGCCACGCCGGTGATGAGCAGCGAGACGACCAGCGGGATGACCGTCATCCGGATCGCGTTGATCCAGACGGTTCCGATGGGCACCAGGGCATCCGTCGCGCGCAGCAGGCGTGCATCGCCGGATGCCGCGATCAGTGCACCGCCGGCCAGGCCGGCACCTAACGACAGCAGGACGCGGGTATTCTCTTTCATGCACCCCTCACATCATCAGGTCGCCGCCGTTTATGTCGAACGTCGCACCGGTGATGTATCCCGCCGCCTCCGACGCGACGAAGCAGATCACGTCGGCGACTTCGAGCGCGGTGCCGAGGCGGGGAATCGGGTAGCCTGCCGCTATCTGCTCGAGTCGTTCATTGCTCGCGGTTTCGCGCGTCAACTCGGTGTCGATCATGCCCGGACATACGGCATTCACCGTGATGCCGTACACGCCCAGCTCCCTGGCCGACGCGCGCGTCAGCCCCAGCAGCCCGGTCTTCGTCGTGGTGTAATGAACGCCACCGAGTGTGCTCACCATCCGTCCGGCAGTCGAGGAAATGTTCACGATCCGGCCGTAGTGCTGCGCCTTCATGGCCGGTACCGCTGCCCGGGTCAGCAGGAACGGCGCGGTGAGGTTGACCTCGAGTGCCCGGCGCCACTCGTCAGGCGTGATCTGTTCGAACCGGGTCGTGAACGGAAGCGCCGCATTGTTGACGAGGATATCCAATCGGCCGAACTGGGCCAGCGTGCGCTGCACCAGCGACTCGGCTACGCCCTCTTCCTCGAGATCACCATGCACCGCAATCGATGATCGTCCCAATTCAAGCGCAGTCGCCTCGGCCCGGTCACGGTCGCGCACGTTGATGGCGACCGACGCGCCCCGTTCCAGTAGCCGCGCAGCCGCGGCCCTGCCGAGGCCACGCGAGGCACCAGTGATGAGCGCGACCCGACCTGCGAAGTCCTGGAGGATTTCCAATGGTGCCCGCTGTCCGGTTGCCGCTGGGTTTACCGCACAACGCGCACGGCATTCGTAGTGATCACGTTCCCCAGCCGCAGGACGTCGATGCGGAGGTCGCCCGGGCCGTCGGGTTCGTACTCGAAGTCGTACGTCTCCCCCACGCCAATGGTGAGTGTGGCCGCGCGCTTCGTGGCCTGGTTAGGCGGCAGATCCGCGCCGTCCTTCGCGATCGCGCGCCACTGGACAGGCCCCGATTCGCTCCGAAGTGACACGACCAGGGTGAAGTTGGGCGTGATGTTGATGATCCGGAACCGGTGCTTCATGCCCGCCTTGAGCTGCATCGGGGCGGGTTTGGTCGAGCGATTGATCTCAACGCCCGGCGTGACGCCGGGGCCGACAGGGCCTGAGCCGCCAAGGAGCACAATGTGATCGACTGCGGGATCGAATTTCGTTCCGGGCTCCACGACGACCAGCGCACCATACATGCCGGAGACAAGCTGCTTGCTGTCATGGCCGTGCGTGTGATACATGAAGGTGCCGGCGCGCGGAGGCGTGAACTTGACGTCGAAGGTCTGGTCAGGCTCCACGGGCGGCATGATCTGCCCGGACTGGCCGCTCCAGCCGGGCACCCCGTCATTGAAGCTTTCCAGCTCGATGCCGTGCCAATGGATCGCGAGGGGTTCGTGAACCCCGTTTTTCACTCCGATCACGACCGGTTCACCCTTCGTGAGGATGATCGGTGGGCTCGGGTTCGTGACCACATCGCTCGCCGCGCTGTCGTTCGACAGGGAAAAACCCACGCCCGCGTTAGGCCCGTACCGGTTCGGAATCTCCCGGATGTCGAGCGACAAGCGACGTCGCGCGTGTTGCTCGAGGTCGGGCGCCGCGGTCTCGTCTCCGGGCTGGACGACGATGCCAAGGACCAGGCCCGCCATTGCGCGCGCGGGATCGTGTTCGGCGTGGGCGTCTTCTCCCGGTGGGCCGGTAGCGTCGCCGTCGCGCATCCGGCCGGTCACGTGGGCGAGGATGTGACAATGGAACAGCCAGTTGCCCACTCGATCGGGCACCCAGCGCATCGCCATGGTCGTACCGGGCGTCAACAACTCCGTGGTTACCAGTCGCCGGTTTGGTGAACCGTAGACGACGTCGCGCAATGCCGTTCCACGGCTTTCGACTGTGTAGAACGTTCCGTGCAAGTGCATCGGGTGCGGTGCCACGCTGGCATTGATCACGCGCCATTCCACGGCCAGGCCGAAGGGAACCGTCAGGCGTTCGGTGTGGGGCCAGGAGCGGCCATTCACGACGAACGTGATTTTTCGGGGTGTCCCGGGTGGCGGTACGGGGCCGAGCCACTCGCCGATGACGAAGACCCGGTCCGCGTTAGGGTCGGTCCCGGGAGCATCGATGATGAGCGCGCCGGTCAGCTGGCCATCCGCTCCGGTGCGCTGGGTGAACAGCGAATCGGCCGTCTGTCCCCAGTAGTAGTAGGTGCCGGGTGCGCCCGCCCTGAACCGGAACTCGAGGCCTTTACCGGGCGCCATCGTCACGAATGCATCTTTCGCGAGTGGGCGCGGACCGATGCCGTGCAACTTCATCGCGACCGGGAGCCGGTTGCGCACGAACATGTGGATCTCGGTTCCCGCCGGAACGCGGACCAGTGGTCCGGGAATATTCGGGGCGCCGCCTTCGATGGCGAACGCGTACACATCGCGCACCGGCCCCTCGGTTCCTTCCGGGCGCCAGGTCGCGCGCACGGCTTCGAGGCGGACCTTGAGGACCTTGCCGGTGAGTGTACCGGCCGGCTCGCGGTTGTCGTGCGTGACGGCTTCGGCGACTGGCCGGGGCGAGCTGCCTGACGATTGCGCCTGCAATTGCGGAGCGATCAGGCAGGCGAGCGCGAAGCGCAACCCCGTCGCGCGCATCATTCCGGCGGTCTGACAGCCGGCGGCAATTCCAGCGCCGGCCGGCGCTGGCCGCGATGACACGTCGTGCAATTCACCTGTGGATTCGTGCTCCGCAGGTTGGGAATCTTCTTCAGATGGTCGTTGTTGATTGCCGCCATCATGACGGTCATGTCGCGCGCGACCTGCTTGGTGGGCTTCTCATCGGAATCCCACACACCAGGCGCGTGGCAATGCGTGCAATCGACGCCCAGCGCGACCGTGAAGCCGAACTCCATGATCCGCAGGAATCGTCCGGCGGTGACGCCCCTGTACTGCTGGATGTTGTTGAAGACGTCGACGGCCGGCTGCTCTTCCCGTCCGGCAATGAACTTTTTCAGCTCGGCCAGGGCGGCTGCCTGGTCGAACGGCGGCCCGGCTGGCGTCGAGTCGCGCACCTGCGCGGCGGCCTCACTCGTCAGGCACACTGCCAGCAGTGCCGTTAGACGAACGCGTGCTGTGAGAACTCTCATGAATGACCCGGTTTTTGAACGCGTAGACGTTACGACTCGCCGGTGAACTCGGCAAGGAAAATGCCCGCCCGCAGGGGTCAGGGCGCTGTGGTTAGTGCCGGCACATCATCGACAGGATTCGTGGTGGGTTTCATATTCCCCGCCGTCCTTTCACCGAGCACGTGAGCGAATTCATTCTTCGTGATGCGAAGGGGTGGTTGTTTGTCGCCCTCGCCGCGTTCACCGTCTACTATCTCATCGCGTTGGTACGCGTCGTGCTCGCGTCCCGGCGTGAGGGGCTGGTTGTGGCTGCGGGCGGCGGCACTGAGAGAAGCGCCACGTTGTCAGACGCCGCCGTCACGCCCGGCCGGTTCACGACCGGGTTCGTCACCAACTTTTTCGACACGCTCGGCATCGGCTCCTTTGCCACGACGACGTCGATCTATCGCTTCTTCCGCATGGTGCCTGACGAGTGGATCCCGGGCACCCTCAACGTGGGGCACACCATCAACGCCATCGCCCAGGCGTACATCTACACCCGCATCGTGCCGGTCGAGGCGACCACGCTCATCTCGATGATCCTGGCCGCGGTCCTCGGTGCGTGGCTGGGTGCGGGTGTCGTCGCTGGATGGCAGCGACAACGCATCCAGTGGGGGATGGGACTCTGCCTGCTGGGCGCCGCGACCCTCATGCTCCTCTCGCAAACCGGGTTTCTGCCGGCGGGCGGAGAATTGCTGGGCGTGACAGGCGTCAAGCTGGGCATCGCCGTCGTCGCGAACTTTGCGCTGGGCGCGTTGATGACGCTTGGCATCGGCCTGTACGCGCCGTGCCTGATCCTGGTCAGCCTGCTCGGCATGAATCCGACGTCGGGATTCCCGATCATGATGGGATCCTGCGCGTTCCTGATGCCGATCGCCAGCGCACGGTTCATCGAAAAGCGGGCCTTTCACCTGGGAGCGGCGTTAGGCCTGATGATCGGTGGCTTGCCTGCTGTATTCATCGCCGCGTTCCTGGTGAAATCGCTCAACCTCGCCACCGTGCGCTGGCTGGTCATCGTCGTGGTGGTATACACAGCGACGACCATGCTGCTGGCGGCCCGGCGCGAGGGGGCAGTGGGTCGCGTCCCCGATCCGGGGCGGTAGCGTCGCTCATTCTGCCGTCACGACGCGGTGGTGCTCCGAGTGTCGGCGATTCGCGGTGAGCAGTATGTTGGACCCCTCACTCCTGTCGAATGCCGTTCATCGATTCCCTGAAGCGTTATCCCTCGGCAGGCCTGCTGGCGGTTCAGCTATTGGGTCTTCTGCTGTATCCGCTGATGGAAACATTTCCCAGCGGACGAACGCTCTTTCAGGCGTTCGGTCTGGTGGTACTCGGCGCCGCGTTGTTTGTCGTACGGCGAAGTCCATGGCTCAGCTGGATTGGCCTGCTGCTCGCGATGCCGGTAATCGTACTCTCGCTAATTTCCGCGATTGCTCCTCGTCCGGATCTGGTGGTGCTGACGGCTGCGTTGGAGGCCGTGTTTTACTTCTACGCAACCGGAAGCCTGATCGCGTACATGTTGCAGGATGCTGATGCCACTACCGATGAGCTGATCGCCGCCGGCGCTACGTTCACCCTCTTGGCGTGGGCCTTCGCCTACGTGTTTGTGGTGTGCCAGGCGTTGCTTCCCGGGAGCTTCGTCCTGGCGGGAGGTCAGGCGGCCGAAACGTGGATGGAGCTGCTGTTTCTGAGCGTGTCAGTTCTGTCGAGCGTCGGCCTCAGCGACATCGTACCATCCACGCCCATGGCGCGGGCCATTATTGCATTGGAATCGTTCGTCGGCGTGCTGTACATCGCGCTGGTCGTGTCGCGCCTGATTGCCCTGTCTACGCACAAAAAGGAACACAGATAGAGGGGAGTCCGAACGCGACACGACAGGAGTGGCTACTCCTGGCGCAATGCTACCATTGGGCTGACGCGCGCGGCACGACGACCGGGCACCCAACTTGCCAGCAGCGCCGCTCCGAGCAACACGGACGCGGCAGCGCCGAGTGCAATGGGATCGCTTCCCGAGACGCCAAAGAGCAGCCCCTCGAGCAATCGTGTTACCGCGATCGCACCGGCGACTCCCAGGGCGACGCCGATGCCGCCGACCCGCAATCCCTGGCCGACGATCATGCTGAGCACGTTGCCCTGGGTCGAGCCTAACGCGATGCGGATCCCGATCTCCCGCGTCCGTTGTGCCACACCGTACGCCGTCACGCCATAGATTCCGATCAACGCCAGCAGCAGCGCCACCCCCCCCAGCGCCGATGCGACGACCAGCGCCACGCGTTGTGGGAACAATCCGACCGCCACCATCTCAGTCAGCGGTTGCGAGTCCAGGATGGGCAGCGCGGGATCGAGGTCCGTCAACATCCGACGGACCGGCAGCGCCATCGACGTCGCGCTTGCGGAGCGAACAAACAACGACACCCGTTCGGCGTATGTCTGCGCGAGCGGGACGTAGACGAACCCTGGTGGTGTTTCACCGAGTGAGCGGTGCTTCACGTACCGCGCCACGCCGATCACCGTAACGACCAGGTCTCCATTCCGGAACGTCTTCCCGACGGCTTGCTCACCGGGCCAGATGGACGACGCCAGGACTTCGTCGATGATCGCGACGCGCGGCGCACTGCCGCGATCGGCGTCCGTGAATCCACGGCCACTCACCAGCGGGATCCGCATCACGTCGAAGTATGCCGGCGTCACGATATTCCATGACGGATCCCAGCTGTCGTTAGGGCCCGGCGCTGGGCGTCCCTCGACCAGCACGCCGCCGAGTCCCATGCTGCTTCCCCCGAGCGGAACCATGCGGCTCAACGCAGCGGCCTGTACGCCGGGGATCGCTGCCGCTCCAGCGAGGATGCGATCGGCAAACTGCAACCCCGTCTCCTCGGTGTGATTGACGAGGCCGAAGTTCATGGTCGCCACGTGAATACCACGAGGATCGAAGCCGGGATCGATGCCCTTGGCGCGCACCAGGGCGCGCCCGAACAAGCCGGCCACCACGAGCAGCAGCATGGAGAAGGCCACCTGCATAACGAGCAGGGTGCTGCGCAGGCGCTGCCGCCGCGGACTGCCACCGACGTCGCTGCGGAGCTCCGGTGCGAGAGAGGGTCGCGTGCTTTGCAGCGCGGGGGCGAGTCCGGCGACGATGCCCACAGCCACGGCGATGGCCAGCGCGAACAGCACGACACGCCAGTCGATCGAAGGCGCAAACGCAACCTGGAACGGCAGGCGCGGCAGGAGCGCCATCAACCCCATCACGACCCATCGCGCCAGCACGGCACCCAATACGCCGGCCGCCGCAAACAGGACCGCACTTTCCGTGACGAGCTGCCTGATGAGCCGGGCGCGAGACGCACCAATCGCCAGCCGGACGGCAATCTCGCGGCGTCGTGCTGCCGAACGCGCGAGGAGCATGCCGGCGACGTTCGTGCCACCGATCACGAGCACGAGCGCGGTGAGGACGAAGAGGAACGTCATGAACAGCCCGACGATACGTCGCAGATCGCCCGGAATGAGCGAGAGCGGGAGTACCCGAATGCCCTGCGTTTCATACGCCTGTGGATATTCCTTGGCCAGCTGCGCCAGAATGGTGGCCAGGTCCACTTGCGCCTGGTTCACGCCGACGTCCGGCTTGAGGCGACCGATTGCCATCATCCACGCCGCGCCACGCGACTCGGTAAACAGCTCCACCGATGTGCCTAACCACGGAGATGCCATCATCGGGACCCACATGTCGGGAACAGTGATGCTCGAACCCTGGAATTCCGGGCTTGCGACGCCTACCACGGTGAACGGAACGCCATTCAACACGATGGCGCGTGTAACGAGTGATGAATCGCTGTTGAAGCGTTCCTTCCAGAAGCGGTG
>DASRPK010000011.1:0-26291 GCA_035646395.1 Gemmatimonadaceae bacterium
CCCCAGCGTCGCGCCCGTGACTGATCCGCCCAGCCATCGCTGTCGACGTCCCAGCTGTCCTGCAGCGTGCCGGACGCCAGCAACGACACGCCTGTCGTCGAATTCAGGCGACGACTCAGCCAGGTGGCGGCATCGGTCACCCCCATGGTGCGGCGGTTGAGCAGGACCTCGTTCCGGCCACTCGGCGGCTTCGAAACCAGGTTGATCACTCCGCCTAACGCCTGACCACCGTAGAGCGACGAGGCCGCACCCTTGATGATTTCCACCCGCTGCAGATCGACCGGAGAGATGTCGAGCGGACCGAGAGCGCTGTTTCCACCGCCATACAGCGGCAGGCCGTCCGCGAGCATCACGGTGTACTGACCGGGCAACCCGAGAATGCGCACGCTGCCCGTCCCGAGGGAGGGCGAAGCCGCAAAGACCCTGATCCCCGGCGTTTCGTTGAGCAACATCGTGATGCCGCTGGGTGCCATCAACGTGTTTTCCTCAACCTCCATCTCGTCGATGATCTCGACACGAATCGGCGTTTCGCTGACCAGGCGCTCGGTACGCGTCGTGCTGACCTTCACGTCCTCGAGCATCGTCGCCATTTCTTCCATGGCGACGGTGATGTTCACCGTGACGACGCTATCGGCAACGACCATCACCGTCACGCGTTTTGGTACAAAACCGCTCCGCGTGATCGAGAGTACCTGGCTGCCAACAGGAAGCGTGAGACGAGCCTTGCCAGCTGAATCGGTTACGGCACTGCGGCCCGCCGAGCGGATCATGAATCCCTCGACCATCCCCATGGATTCTGTCACCGCGATCTGGACGACACCGGTGGCGCCTTGCTGTGCAGCGATTGGCAAGGCAACAAAAAGCGCGGCGCAAACAGTGGCCGCGCCAATCAACGTAGTTCGCATCGTTGAAAGCTTCTCGATGGGATGATCACCAGCAAGGGAAGACGGTCGGAGCCGCGTTTGAGTCAGAGCCCTCTGGAAGTCAGCACCGTCCGGAAGTCAGCGCCCTTTTGGCCCGTCGCAATTCCCACACTGGCAATGCACGCTTCAGCCAGGCACTTTCGAGGGAGCATGCCCGACCTGCCCCTCCCCCGACGAACGTTCCTCCACTCCGCCGCCGTTTCGGTGGCGTCGTTGGCGTCGGCGCGACTACTGAACACCGAATTGGCCCAGTCGAATGCGCAGGAACCGCGGCGATTCGATCCGTGGGTCGAGGTGCTCCCCGCCAACCTCGCGCATAACGTCAACACGCTGCGGCGACTGGGCGGTCGTCCGATTCTCGCCGTAGTCAAGAACCATGGATACGGACTCGACTACCGGATCGTGGCACGGTTGCTCGAACCGCATGCGGACGTCGAGGGATTCGCCATCGTCAGGGCGGACGAAGCGCTCGCGTTGCGTGAGCAGGGGATCCGCAAGCCGATTCTCCTGATGGCACGCGCTGACGATTCGATGCTTGCCCAGCTGGCGAGGAGTCGGATTACGCTGGCTGTATACGCCGACGATGATCCGGCGCGCCTGGCACGGGTCGAGACGGGCGGAGCGCCGCTGGCCGTGCACGCGTACATCGACACCGGCATGAGCCGGATGGGAATCGCCCACCATCGGGCCATGCCGTTCCTGCGGGCAATCAGCGAAGTGCGACAATGCCGGCTGACCGGAACGTTCATGACGTTCACCGAAGATGCGGTGTTCGATCGGGAGCAACTCGCGCGCTTTCAGGCACTCCACCGCGACGCCACTGCGGCCGGCATGTCGCTGGGAAAACTCCACGCGGCGTCATCACACTCTGTCTTCCATCATCGGGATGTCGGCTTCGACCTGGTGCGGCCAGGGATGTCACTTTACGGCGGCTACCCGGACAAGTTCGACGAGGAACGGACTCTCGCCGAGCTCCGGCCGGCCTTCCGGCTGCGCGCGCGGGTGGTGCGTACCGATCGGTTGCGACCCGGCGACAGCGTGAGTTACGGGAGGCAATACATCGCGACGAAGCCCACATGGATTGCAACGATCCCGTTAGGCCACGGTGACGGGTACTCGCGCAATGCCGTGAAGGGGGCGAAGGTGCTCGTTGGCGAACGACTCTACCCGGTCATCGGCGCCGTGAGCGCCAGTCATTCCATCATCGAGGTCGGCGACACGGAGTCGGTGCGCATCGGCGACGTCGCCACGTACCTCGGCCCGGATCGACCGGAGATTCACCCGAATGAAGTGGCGCGGGTCACCGGTTCCGTCTATGACCTGCTGATGCACTTGAATCCGAGTCTGCCTCGGATCGTCAGGTAGCGATTTTCGATCGCGCGCAATTTTGACGCTTCCACCGTGAGAATCAGATTACCGGTTCCTCTCACGTCCCACGTCCACTGTTCACGCAACTGGAGGTTACAGCCTCTCCCTCCGAGCCTTCACCGGCCTCCCCCTCAACTTCGTCCGCTTCAGGGCATCGACAATCATATCCGCGCTGCGCTCGGGCACCTCGACGAGCGAAAACGAGTCCGCTATGTCGATGGCGCCGATCTCCCGTGAATCGATATCCGCTTCGTTCGCAATTGCGCCGACCAGGTCCGCGGGCCTGACACCGGCTCGCTTCCCTAACGCGACGTAGATGCGCACATAGTCGCCCTCGACATTCCCGCGCTCTCGGCGCTTCCGTGCAGGTTTCTTCTTGCTCGTCCCACGCTCGGCGCGTTTCTGGCGGGTTTCCACAGGCGCAGCCGGCACGACGGCAAAATCTTCGCCGCTGACGTCGGGAGCCTTGGCCTCGTGGGCCATCTTCACCGCCGCGGCTGCAATAGCCAGTACGTCATAATCGTTGGCCAGTGCTTCCACGATCACGTCGTATGATCCGTAGTCGCCACCCTCGAGGACTTCGCGAATCGAAGCGCTGGTGAGCTCCATACGGCGTGCGCGGATGTCAACGACGGTGGGCACATTCTCGATGGAGATCTTTCGCTTGCCCACCTGCTCGATGCTCTTGAGCAGTCGTACTTCCTTCGGCTCGAGCAGCGTGATGGCGACGCCTTCCCTCCCCGCGCGCCCGGTCCGACCCGTTCTATGGATGTACGCATCGGGCGACGACGGGATGTCGAAATTCACGACGTGGGAGAGGTGACCGATGTCGAGGCCGCGGGCGGCAACGTCGGTCGCGATCAGTAGCTGTGTGGTGCCGTCCCGGAACCGGCGCATGACGCGGTCCCGCTGTTCCTGGGACAATCCGCCATGCAATGGCTCGGCGACGTAACCCCGGGCACCCAGCGCTTCACTCAGCTGGTCGACTTCATGGCGGGTGCGACAGAAGACCAGCGCCGCCGTTGCTCCCTCCATATCCAGCACTCGGCCTAACGATTCGATCTTGTGCTGCCTCGGTACCACGTAGGCGATCTCACGGACGCGCGGCTTCTTTCCTGTCACAGCCGCCTCGCGCGCGATCGTCACGTTGACGGGATTGCGGAGGTGCGTCCTGGCGATTGTCGCGATTCGCGGCGCGATCGTCGCCGAAAAGAGGGCTGTCTGCCGCTCGCGCGGCAGCGCCGTCAGGATGGCCTCCAGGTCCTCGGCAAAGCCCATGTCGAGCATCTCGTCCGCTTCGTCGAGCACGACCATCCGCACCGCGGCAAGGTTGATGCTCTTGCGGCGGACATGATCGAGGACGCGGCCTGGCGTCGCGACAACGACATCGACACCTCGACGTAACGCCTGCAGTTGCAGTTGCATCGCCTGACCACCGTATACAGGAAGCACCTGTACATTCAGCCACTTGCCATATCGGTGGACCGCCTCTGCGACCTGTATCGCGAGTTCCCGCGTCGGAACGAGCACGAGTGCACTGGGCGTGCGGCGCTCCGATGCCGACAGCGCGGCAATAGCATTCAGGATGGGCAGGGCGAACGCCGCGGTCTTTCCCGTGCCGGTTGCGGCCTGACCGAGAACGTCGCGCCCGGACAGCAGCGCGGGAATGGCCTCACGTTGAATCGGCGTCGGCTCTTCGTAGCCGAGCTCGGACAGCGTGGCAACGAGATTGGGGTGGAGCCCCAGCGCGACGAAACCCTGAGGGTCGGTGCGTTCACTTCCGTTCGCTTTCTTTTTCATGTCGCAAAGTAAACACTTCGTCGCCGGAAGCCGTTAGGCATCTTCGTCCGGTGCTGCGCGTGATTTCAGCGACAACCCTGGACGGCTCGCCCATTCGGCAGCAAGGCGGTGAGCCTCGCCCTTCACCTCCGCGGGCGGGAGACTTCGGTAATCGCCCGGGCCTAATCGCTCCCAGACAAAACACCATGCCGACAGGTCGTCGGGATGGCCAAGTGGGCTGACCGCATGTTCGTGGACCTGGTCCAGGGCTTGGTCCGGGCTGATGCGGCCATCCAGCAGGCTGCGGCTCACGACCCCAACAAAAGCTCGCCGCAGCTCATGGTCTGGTGGCTGCGCGATACCCAGCTCGGACAGCGCCTTTTCGAACCACGGCATCGCATCGAAGACAGAAGCGCTGCCATCCAGCCCCGCGAGGAAGTCCAGAGACGGCGACGCCTCTCCTGCGACAAGCGCCGCCGTGGCCCAGTCCACCATATCCGCGGCCGTGGCCCTGGTCGCGAGGCGGCTGACCAACAACTCGATGAGTGCATCCTCAATCGCACGATTCATGCAGGAGTATGCTCGAGATCAGGGAAGATGATCCTGCTTCAGCTCGGCAGCCGACGTTTTCGATGGTCGGTGCAACGTGACTTTTGACCTTGTGCTCCCCCGCTGCCCGCAAGATGGTGGCACTCCTGAACGCTCAAACAAACCCATCAGGCGAGCCCATTCGATGATAAAGCCAATCCGCATTTGCCTCCTTGCGCTCTCGGCTGTTCTCTGGGTCGGCTGCTCCGACGGGCCCACGGATTTGACGCTGGATCCCGATGATAATGGCGACTTCAGCGCTTTGCCCACGTCGCTGCCTGCGGACGTAATCCAGGAAATCCAGGCCGCCACTGCAGGCGACATCAGCGCCGTGCGCGACGCTATCACCGCGCTTCCACGCAACGTGGTCCACAGTGAAGGGAATCGCACCGCAATGCTCGCCCGACTGGATAACATCGACCGGGAAATTGCCCGCGGGAACGTTGCTCAGGCGATGCACCACCTGCAGAACCTTCGAAGGTGGGTCGACGGCTGCGAGGATGAAACCGACAGGCCGCGCGGCAACGACAAGCTCAAGGACTGCGAAGCGCAGATGAGCATCCGCGCCCACATCGACGCCGTGATCGATACGCTCATCGACAAGAGCGACACCACACCCACGGTGACCATCAACCAGGGCGCATCACAGGCCGACCCGTCGAGCGCGACGCCGATCGTATTCACCGTCCTTTTCAGCGAACCTGTTACGGGCTTCGGCCACACCGACGTCTCCTTCACCGGTTCCACCGCGGGTGGTACGCTGGCCGCTGCCGTCACCGGAAGCGGAGAGCAGTACACGGTCTCCGTGTCGGGTATGACTACCAGCGGTACCGTGGTCGCCACGATCCCTGCTTCCGCGGCCGTCGACGCCGACGACAACCCGACGGGCGCGTCCACTTCCACCGACAACACGGTCACGTTCAACAGTCCGCCGCCAACAGTGACCATCAACAGCGCCGTGGGTCAGCCTGATCCGGCAACCGGCGGCCCGATTGCCTTTGTCGTGACGTTCAGCAAGCCGGTGACCGGATTCACGGGGGCGGATGTGTCGTTCGCCGGCTCGTCGGCTGGAGGCACCCTCGTCGCCGCCGTTTCCGGTTCGGGCGCCGAGTACACTGTCTCCGTGAGCGGGATGACGACCAACGGAACCGTCGTCGCGACGATCCCTGCCGCCGCCGCCATCGATGCCGGCAGTCAGCCTAACGCGGCGTCCACGAGCACGGACAATACCGTGCAGTTCACCGCCGGCTCACCGACCGTGACCATCAACCAGGCGGCGGGCCAGACGGATCCGAGCGGCGCCGCGTCGATCACGTTTACGGTGCAGTTCAGCGAACCGGTGACCGGGTTTACCGCGTCCGACATCTCGTTCACGGGATCGACGGCCACGGGAACACTCGTTGCGGTCGTGTCGGGGAGCGGCCCACTCTACACGGTGACCGTTACTGGAATGACAGGCAGCGGAAACGTTGTCGTGTCTATCGCCGCGGCCGCGGTAACGGATGCCGACGCCAATGCATCGGCTGCCTCGACCAGCACCGACAACACAGTGAGCTGGATCAAGCCCTAACGACACCCAACACCGTCACCTCCGCGCCAGCGGAGGCTGACGTTTAGTTGTGGATCAGCGTGTCAGTCCTTGGGAGCTCGTCGAGTCCGCATTGCATCCGTACTACCATCAGGTAGACAGCTTCGCCGCGATCCACGCGACGATGAACAGAATCGGCGGGACGATGAGGAGGCGAATCACGCGCCGGTAGCGAAGCAGATACGCCGGATACGTTCGAAATAAATCGTACACCGGTTCCCGGTGCTCTCGGCGCGCTCGCCACGATTCGCGCAGCATGGGCAACACCATTGGCGCCACCACCAGGGCCATCGCGATGACCGCGTAGCCGATGATGAGTGCGACGAGGGTGGGTGGGGACCACGTGCTCAATACGGCCATGACTGTCTGCTAACGTGCAGTGTCGGGAATGAGTCCAGCCTCCTGCATGACCCTTTGCTCGTCGTCATGGGAAATCCAGAAGCCACCTTGGGTCCGGACCGGAAGTCTTGCGACGGGTTCGTTCAGGGCAGCGGGAGCTTCGCGATCACGAACGTCTCGAGAAACTCGCGCGCCCATGGCGACGCATCGAGCTTCCCCGAGCCGAGTGGATAAGGCGCGGAGAGGCCGTCGGTGTTCGCCAGTAAAACGAACGTGAGTCCCTCCGATGGGACCTTGATGACAAGGGTCGACGACGCGGTCCAGTAGCCATAGTGCCAGATGACACGCACGCCCTTGTAGTCCGTTGCGAACCATCCGAGTCCATACGGGAACATCTCGCCCGACGGGCTGACGACCGGCGTCCACGCGAGCGCCTTCGTTGCGGGCCTGAGAAAAACGTCGCGATCCATCGCCATCGAAAACGCCGCGTAGTCGCGCGCCGAAGCCGTGAGCCCGGCCGCGGTGCTGAACATCGTCTGGTACGCGGTCGGTACGTATCGTTCGCCGTTCCACGTATAGCCCGGCGCGACGTTCGCGAGATATGCCGTCTTATCCAGTCCACTGGCCGCGAACGCCGACGACTGCGGAGTTGGTGCGATACGCTTCAATCCGAGTGGAGTGATGATTCGTTCCTGCACCGCTTCGGCGAACGGCTTGCCGGCGGCCTGCGCCACAACCGCATCGAGCAGTGCGAACCGGTCGCCGCTATACGAATACCGTGTCCCGGGCGTGCCCTCGGACGTGTGACTCATCAGATGCCTGACGAGGACAGTACCAGGAAGGTTGATCCCGAATTTCGAGACAGGATCGTCGAGCGAAACCTTGCCCTCATCGACGAGTTGGAGAATCACCGTACTGGCGATCGGCTTGGTAAGCGATGCGAGATGAAAGACTGTCGTATCTGCAACCTTGCCCGGCAAACCCTCGGTTCCGCCGAACGAGCCGCTCCACACGATGGACTGACCTTTCGAGATGACGGCGCTGATCGCCTGAATATGTGCTTCTGCGCGCAGCGACTCGAGGTGCGTAGCGAAATCCTCGAGCGATGTGGCCGGTTGTGTCTGCGTTGGACCCTGACAACCGCCGGCAACGGCGAGCGCAAACAGAAGTGGTTTGACCATACGTAGTCGAATGCTAGCGGCAGGGCACGTCAGCCGGACAGTAGTGCACGGAGCTCCGCGGCCTGCTGATCCAGTTCCTGGCGAGGTGGCCGACGCGTGTAATACTCGGGTGGGAGCCGTAATCCGAAGTTGTCGCCCTTGAATCTCGGGAAGACATGCAGGTGCGCGTGAAAGACCTCCTGCATGGCGGCTTCACCATCGGCAAGAAAATAGTTCACTCCTTCGCATTTCAGCGTGCTCGCGCGCAAGGCCACCGTCGTGCGCTGAGCCACGCGCATCATCGCGGAAGCTTCGTCCGGCGTCACATCCGCCATGAGTGGTGCGTGACGCCTGGGCACGACGAGCAGGTGGCCGAGATTCACGGGCTGGATGTCCATGAAAGCCGCGACGAGGTCGTCGCTGTAGACAAGACTTGCCGGGGCACTGCCCGCGAGGATCTTGCAGAAAATGCAGTCAATCATGGTTGCGTGGGTGAAACATCGCCTAACGGGGTCCAGTTTAACGGGGCGGCTGTCCGACCGTGTCAGGCCGCGTATTGTCCATCTGGTTGATGCTCCTGATTGCAGCAAGCTCCATTTCGCTGAAGCCAATCACTCCGAGGATGCGGAGAACGAAGTCGGTCTTCCCATCGATGTACCGATCCATATCGGCGGGAAAGCGGCGCGCGAGGCTTCGACGTCAGTCCGGGAACTGACGTGCTTCCGACGTGCTCGACATCGATCGCAACGTCATGCACGGCTGGCCAGACGTACGCCCGAATGCGTTCGAACATTCGCGGCCATTCCGGATCGTATTCGACGACGTGGACGCTCTTCATGCCGGCCTAACGGGTATCGGGCTCGTCACGATACCAGCCTCACCGGACGATGCGATACTTGTGCACCGACTGCACTCCGTCGTCGTCTGGAAGCATGCCTGAAACTTAGTCCGTCCCTATGTCAGTTGGCGTGAACGCCGTGGGCAGTGTAATTCGGGCCCTCGAGCCGCCAGGTTGGAAGCACATCGAAGCCCGCAGCGGCAACTTCGATCACGCGAATTCCGGCACTTTCGCGCCCGGCGGCGGACTGTGCGTGAAGCTGCGAGCGCTCCATGCGAAATGAGTGTACTACGACTGCACCGAGGCCAGCGGGAGGGACCCGGAGGCAGCACTCCTGGGGACCCGCGGGCCGGTTTTTAGATTACGGACACAGCTCGGCGGTGTGTCACCGGCATTGTAACTACCGGTCGCGGACCTCAGTCTTATGCCGGAGTTCCGACCGACGCGAATTCGCCGCGATCCGGAAATGGGCCTCGTTCCTGCGACCTTGAAAACTTCGAGTCTTGACCAGTAGATCACCGACCGTGGACGGCCTCGCGCCCCCGCCCTCCCTCCTGACACCCAGGCGAAAGACTTCGCTCGCGAAGATCATCGCCGAGCTCTGGGAATCGCGGGAACTCGTCGAGCAGTTCATGCTGCGCGACATCACCATTCGGTACCACCAGGCAATCATGGGATTTGCCTGGGCACTGATGATGCCGCTCTTGATCGTTGGCGCGGGCCTGGTCTTTCGCGTCGTCCTGTCGACGCTGGCGGACACACCGATTCAAGGCGCAAGCATCGCCGGTCTCGCGGTGAAGGCAGTGCCGTGGGCTTTTTTCGCGGGCGGGCTGTCGACGGCGACACAGAGCTTGCTCGCACAGGCCAACTTGATTGGCAAGGTGTACTTCACGCGCGAATCGATTCCGATCGCCTCGGTGCTGGCACAGGCCCCGGACCTCGTGGTCAGCCTCGTCGTGGTACTGATTGCCTTGCCGATCGTCGGCGTGCCGATGCACCTCACGACGCTCTGGGGCCTGGCATTGCTCACGCTATTGATCCTCTTCACCATGGGATGGGCGCTCCTCCTGAGCTGTGCGAACCTGTTTTTCAGGGATGTGAAATACATCCTGCAGATCGCGCTCAACTTCGGCGTGTTTGCGACGCCGGTGTTTTTCGAGCCGCAGATGCTCGGGCAGAAGGGGGCGGCCATCATGCTGGCGCTCCCGCTTTCGCCGTTCATTCAGGGGATGGATGTCGCGGTCGTACAGGGTCGAAATCTTCTCGATAGGGTTGTGCTGAACACGCCGAATGGCGAGGTCGTCGTCTGGGCACCGTGGATGCTCGCGTACGCGATTGCGGTTTCACTCACGCTGCTCACCACGGGACTGATCGTCTTTCGCCGCACGTCAGGAAAATTCGCGGAGATGGCGTAGTGATCCCTCTCCTGTCGTTCGATCGGGTCTGGAAACGTTTCCGGATCGGTGATACACATGATTCGCTCCGGGATCTCATTCCAGGCCTGGCGAAAACACTCCTGCGAAAGGGGGCGGGAGAATCGTCTGCGAAACACAAGCGCGTGTTCTGGGCGCTGCGGGATGTTTCCTTCGAGGTCGGACCCGGCGAGGTCCTGGGGATCATCGGCCCTAACGGGGCAGGTAAGTCGACGACGCTCAAGATCCTGAACCGCATCATGGATCCCACGGCCGGGGCCGTGCGCGCCGAAGGGAAGATCGGTTCTCTGATCGAAGTTTCCGCCGGCTTTCACCCGGACCTGACCGGTCGTCAGAACATCTATCTCCAGGGCGCCATCATGGGGATGCGAAAGTCCGAAGTAGAACAGAAGTTCGACGAGATCGTCGACTTCGCCGGCACGGTGGAGTTTCTCGATACTCCGGTGAAGCGTTATTCCAGCGGAATGAACGCCCGCCTCGGCTTCGCCATCGCGGCGCACCTCGAGCCTGACATCCTGATCATCGACGAAGTGTTGTCGGTGGGAGATGCTGCGTTTCAACAGAAGGCCTTTGAACGGATCAAGCAGATGGCCACCGGGGGCGCGCCCGTGGTGCTCGTGTCACACCAACTGGACCGCATCTCCGAGCTCTGCTCGAAGGCGATTCTGCTCGACCGGGGTGCCATACGGACGAGCGGGACACCAGTGCATTGCATCAACACCTATCTGAACTCCCTGACTGAGGATTCCGATTCGGCGCATCCCGGTGCGGTCATTCGTTATGAGCGGACCTTCGCCCCGGACGGCGCGGTCGTCGACTCAGGCGGCCAGCTGACCCTTGTTGTCAGCGGCTACGCGGAAGCCACCAACGCACCCAGTACCTGGAGTCCGGCACTGCGAATTGTGGAAGCGGACAGCCGGTCGGAGGTTCACACCATAACAGGTCTGCAGCGCGGGGTGCCGCTGCCGGTGTCCGGGGCGTTCGAATATCACTTCTCGCTGCAGATGAACGTTCCCGCGGGGCGGTATACGGCGTTCCCCATCGTCTGGGACGCCGCGGGACAGCGCGACCCCATTACCGGCCCGAGTGTCCACATCGAAGTTGTCGAGGGCAAGGCATTCTTCGGTCCCGTGCAGCTGAACACGGAGTGGCGGGTCATTCAAAACGCTGCGGTTCGCGCCAGCGCCCCGGCCCGCCAACGCGCCTGACCAGTCGTTAGGCTTCGACCCTCACCCGTGCGCCCTCCCCCGCGGCGATCCGGTACATCTCCGCCGTCAGGTCGGCGCTTCGCTTCCAGCTGAACTGCGCCGCGCGGTTCAGCCCCTTCCGCCGCAGGTCCTCACGCAAGGCATGATCGGCGCGCACCGTGGCCATGGCGTCGCATAGCTGGTCGGAATCCACCGGATCGACCAGCAATGCCGCGCCACCTGCCACTTCAGGCAGGGACGTCGTCGTTGACGTGATCACGGGCGTCCCGCACTGCATGGCTTCCAGCACCGGGAGACCGAACCCCTCATACAACGAGGGAAATACGAAGGCGACGGCGCCACTGTAGAGCGCCGCGAGGTCTTCCTCCGCCACGTAGCCCGTGAAAATGAGGCGCGATCGATGCTTCGACGAACTCTCCGCCGCCGCAAATATCTCGTCATACATCCAGCCGCGTTCTTTCGTACCGGCGAGCACGAGATACGTATCGGACAGGCGCTGTTCGTCGAGCAGACGAAAGAACGAGCGGATCAGGTGCGCGAGGTTCTTCCGTGGCTGGGGTGCGGCCAGGCACAACAGGTACTCTCCTTCCGGGACGTGGTACCGCGCGCGCGTGGCCGCGATGACCTTACGGTCCGCGACCGGATGCAGGAAGCGGTCAGCGGCAAGGGGAACAACTCTGACGCGTTCGGGCGACATTCCGGTTCGTTCACAAAACTCCGCTTTGGTGAATTCCGAGATGCTCGAGACCCAATCCTTCTCCACATCGATTCGCTTCAGCCATGTCTCAAAGACCCAGGTGGAATGCTTGTCAACGAACTCCGGTCTGACAATGGGAATCAGATCGTACACCGTAAGGACGCGTGGCAAATCGCCAGTACGACTTCGTGGCGGCACTTCCGTATGCGGGCAATGAAAGACGTCAAAGGTCTTGCGATCAAAGAGTGCCGTGGGGAACACCAGGCGATGGTAGTGCGCCAGCCTGTGAAGCGCCGATCGCAAATATCGCGTCAGGGTTCGTGGCCGACGCCATCGCGACGGATCCGGATCATCCGCGTGCACTGCCTGCAAGACGGACTTATAGGCATCCGCGAGGTGCCGGCCGGGATAATACGTGTATTCGAACTCGCAGTTGGCCGACGGTTTTCTGTTGTCGAGGAAGAGCGAAACTTTGGTGCAGTCGTCGAGGGGATCATCTCCACATAGCGCGACGGCCGTCATCGTCAGATCAGCACGGTGAGACATCTCGTCCATCAGCTCGCTTACGACGCGGTGGATGCCGGTTACCGCATTCGTCCGTCCAAAATCCCTCGCGAATATCGAGATGTCATATGCGACCTTGATCGGCATCTTTCTGGTGCCCTCGGCAGGAACACGGGTGGAACGGCTCCGGTGAATGGTGTCTTCTTACCATTGCAGGTCAACAACGGCCACCAGATTCATGAATAAGGAGGGCGGCCCGGTCCGGTCCACGAAGAAGCGAAACAGCTTTCGATAGATCGGCGACAGACCCGGTGTCGTGGCGGTTGGTTTGAGGAAATCCAACGCCAGCTCCCGGAACTTGATGGGATATTCTCCAGACACGTCGACCTTGGCGGCCCAGGGGCCGTTGACCAGCGCGCCTAACGAGTCAGGTGTGTAATACCGGAGATGGGTCGGGTCGCGATACGGGGAAAAGACCAGCCCGTAACGACTCATCCATTTATCCTCGTGCGGCACGGCGATCACCAGCCGTTGTCGCGTCACGCGAGCCAGTTCCCGAACCGCGGCAACGTCGTTCTCGACATGCTCGAGGACATCGAGGCAGATGGTCGTATCGAACGCCCGGTCACGGAAGGGAAGCGTCGAGGAGAGATCGCCACGGACAAAATTCCCTTGAAAGCCGATCTTGCGGGCTTCGGCAAGAAAAAAGTCGTGCTTTTCCAGACCCGTTGCCTCGAAGCCGCGCCGACTCAAGTAATCCACGAAGCCGCCGACGCCACACCCCGCGTCGAGCACGGTCCTGCCCTGGACATGATTGTGGAGCAGCTCGCGACGCTCGTCGGTCAGCGCACCAGTGCCCCAGCCGAACTCCCTGGCATTCTCGAGTGAATATCCCGTGCCCTGATTCGCGGCCGCCAACTGGGTCAGTCCTCCACGGTAAGGGCCTGATTCCGTGCCTAACGCATCGAATTCATGCAGCCCGTCACGAACGGTACTTCAGGATACTACCGGCCGGAAGCGACTTTCTGGAAGGTCGTCTCCCAGGTATCCGTCACCCGTTCCCAGGTATATCGGTCGAGTACCTTCTTTTGACCCCGCGCGCCGAACGACGCGCGTTTCCCGGGGTCGGCAAGCAAATCCAGAATCTTCGCCGCAAGATCGCTGGCGTCGAACGGCTTCACGATCCACCCGTCGACTCCTGGATCGATGATACAACGCGTGGATGCGATGTCGCCCCCGATCACGGGCCTGCCACACACCCATGCCTCGATCATCACCATGCCGAAAGAATCTTCCACCGACGGCAGCGTCAGGATGTCGCACGCATCCATGATTGACGGAGCATCGGCGTCCGCAAAGTCGTCAATGAGGATGACCCTTGCCCGATCGATAGGCGTCAGCTCTGCGATCATCTGTGTCACACGTGCCTCGCGATGCGCGCTCTGGCCCGCGAGCAGCAACATTGCATCCGGCGAGTGCTTCCACACTGTATGCATGGACTCGATCAGCGTTGGCGTACCTTTCAGTGTATCCTGCCTTCCCATGAAGCCCACCACCGGTCGATCGCCAATTCCGTATCGCGCCCTGATCGAAGCGCCATCCCGCTTCTGAAAACGTCCCGGGTCGACGCCGGCGCCCGAGACAGAGACCGAGCGGCCGCCGCGCGCTTCGACGAACTCGCGCTCGGCGTCTGTGAGGACGATCGCCGCATCGCAGTCGCGTAACATTCGCGGATATTTCGGATTCCCGGCCCACTCGCGTTCGATGTGCAGAATCGGAATTGCGACGCGAGGCGTGAGGCGGAGGCGACGCGGCGGGACCGCCCAGAAGGAGCAGCCGAAGTGCCAGTTCACGGCGGTGATGACGTCGGCGCGAGCTCGCAACAGAGGCGAGAGCAACCGTGGACCATACGGCTGCCACAGCGGCCACCGTTCCTCGCCGAACATCCACCGCGATAGGCGATAACCGCCTCGCCGACGGAGCAACCACTCATGCGCGCGATTGAGCTCTTCGCCTACAGGATCGACTCGAATGACGCGAACGCCATTGAGTACTTCGCGCGATGGCAGACGCGCCCCTCCGGCAATGAAGAAATCGTGCGTCGTCGCCGCATTGAAGGTGAGCACCGTGACGTCATGTCCACGTTCAACGAGACGTTCCGATACCCCTTGCAACAATCGTTCGGCGCCGCCGACCAGAGGTGCGTAACCTGGCGAAACGTGAACGATGCGGAGGGGACGGGTCCGATGCGACTTGCCAGCTCGGTTCACGTGCGGGCCGTCAGGTGACCAGTCAGCGACAGTTCGACCTTCTGCACCATGTCCTCGATCGTGTGGCGGCTTTCGACGGTCCGACGTGCGTTGTGCCTGATCCGATCAAACAGCTCAGGTTCATTCACCAGGCGCGCCACCTTTGCCGCGCAGTCCGGAGCGTCACCCTTCGTGAAGACGATGGCGTTGTCGCCGTCTCGTATGATCTCCTGACTCCCTCCCGTCAGGGTGCCAACGACTGCCATCCCGGAAGCCATGGCTTCGAGCAGCGTGATACTGAATGGCTCGCCCCAGAGCGACGTGAAAAGTAAGGTGCCATGCTCGCGGTAAAGTTGTGGCAGGTGTTCGCGGGGTATCAGCCCGGTGAGCCGCACATTCTCCTGCAGCCCGAGCGCGAGGATCCGTTGTGCGACCTGATTTCCATAATCCGGTCCCCCGGCAATTGTGAGGGTCGAATCTTCGAACCCGGGCCACTGCTTGATTATGTGAAAGGCCTCCACGGCAGTCTGTACGCCCTTGATCTCAATTAATTGCCCGACATACAGCAGTCGTTTTGGGTTTTTTTCTTCGTTCGTCGGGTGGTAGGAGCCGGTATCGATCCCCCAGTGAATAACCTCCGCAGCCGCTACATGTTTCCCCGCTCTGCGCGTCGCGTCAGCCAGGAAGCCGCTGCAAAATTGAACGTGACGCAGTTGTAACGGCACGTCCGACAGCAGACCCGTTCTTTTTAGAAGGAAACTGAGGCCGCTCCAGACGAGCCGGCGTGAAAGCCGCTTGGGGCGTCTGCCGCGCAGCGCCTGCCATGAGTCCTGCTCCCACTCGCTCAACCAGTAATCGGAAACGAAATAGCATACCGGATAACCCAGCCTCTCCGCCGCGCGCGCGATCGAGACCGATATGTGTTTCATGTTCCATATGTAGATCAGGTCCGGCTTGAGCGACGCACAGAGCTGCGCGAATGCTCGCCTGTTGGTCAACTCTTTCTTCGCCAGGCCAGGCAAGCTTTCCGTCGGGTCCCGCCCTTGGGCGATATGCTCGTAATCCGTCTTCAGCCAGCGATGCACATGTCCATCTTCGACGGGCCGATCGAATCCGTAATCGCTCGTCAGGACCTCAACCTGGTGACCACGCGAGCGCAAACCATCGACCACGTCCCGGCAGCCAAGCTCGTATCCACCCAGGTAATGCGGCGGATAAAAATTGGTTACCACAACAATTTTCATCGATCGTTTAACAGGCGCGCGAAACCGATCACGAATCTCTCCGTGCTGAACCGTTGCGCGCGCAATCGCGCGGCATCCGCCATGCGGATTCTGAGTTTTTCATCTCGCGCGATTTGCAGCGTGTACAGTTTCAGTTCCTCCAGCGAGTTCCACAAAAAGCCGCTGACTCCGTGTTCGACGATTTCGCGCTGACCACCTTTGTTGATCACAATCGGGACACACCCTGCCGCCATAGCTTCAACAGTCGCAATGCCAAAATGTTCTGAACGCTCAGGGTGGTGTTCGTCATCCTCCCCGAAACCGGCTGCGTGCCAGAACACCTTGCTCCGCTGATACAGTTTTGTCAGGTGATCACGACCGATGTTGGGCTCAACATGCGCGCGCTCGCGGGCCACGGCGGTAGCCTCCGCCAGGTACGCTCGGCCTGCCGCTGAATCTTCGACGCCACCGACGCTGAAATACTCCCAGCCCCCCAATTCATCAGTCAACGCCTGGAATGCGCCGAGCATCTCCAGTTGCTTTTTCGAGTGGCCCTGTGTGGCGAATCTCCCTACGCTCAGGATGACATTCGCTTTCTCCTCCACGCCGAAGTTCGTCTCGACGGGTGGATAGATGACTGCGCACTCGATGCCCCAGCGGCGCTTTGCCCATTCTTTTGAGAATTGGGAAATCGCGACCTTTTGCTGGTAGCGAGCAAACCGCCGCTTCCATTCCCAGCGATGGTAGGCGCGCTTGATCAGACTGGTCAGAGAGGCCGCTTCCGGCTGTAAACCGGCTGGTTCGTCGAGTGGGAACAACACGGTCAGCACGCCACGCGGTGCATGACAAAACGATGGAACGCCGTGGACGAAGCTGATGAAGAGGTCGTATGGCCTGCTCAATGAGGAGCGCCAACGTCGTGCTTCGTTGTACCGACGCCAGGGGAGGTGCGACGTACCAAACGAATACGATTCGGGCTCAACGTAGCGCAAACCCACCGCGGCCAGGCTAGCCCCGGAATATTCCGCAAGCCGCTCGCGCGTCACGGACCTCTTGTGGTGAATGATCTCGACCGTGTGACTCTTCGATAACGCCTCGGCCAGCCTGGCGACAGAGATTTCCGCACCCCCAACTCCACCATCCAGGGGCTCGTTATGTATTCCGATTTTCACAGGTGGGCGCTTGGGGCTCGTAGATAGCGATGTCGAAATACCGGCAGCCTGGTGAAGCTGATGCGCATATCACGCATTGGACGTTTCGGGCTTTCGTACGACTTTCGCAAAGAGTCCCTTGAAGAAAGACGCGACATCAGCGCGCGCGGAGTAGTTCTCCTGAGCGGTCGTCACTTCATAGCGCTTGCTGACGTAACCGGCGAGATAATACAGCCGATTCTCGTGCTGCAACTTCCTGCTTTCATCGCGCCGAACTGTTTCCCTCACCCAGCGCAGACCCTCGGTCACGAACTCACGGTAGATCGCACCCGGTACACCAAAGAGCGTCACGCCGCGCGGTCGCCGTTCACTTACCGACAGTCCCCCATCAGGCGCTGTTATTTCGTCGAGCCGCGATAACGAATTGAACTTGCCGGTCTTGTTGTTCCAGCGTCGATGATACGACTTGAGGTAGCGCTCGGGTTGAACTTCTGCCATGACCACCAGTGCCGGCTCGTACAATCCCTCGATGCCGGCATGCCACAGCCGCAAGTACAGTTCGTGATCCTCACGTCCCGAGAATTGCGCCGAAAAAAGGCCAACACGTGAGAAGACTTCGCGACGAAATGAGGCGTTCGCGGTAGGCAGACAGAGTGGATTCGATGCGTTCACCCGGAAGCGCTCATTGCCCGGATCGAGGAGCGCGAGCGGCCACCAGTGGTCGACCGTCAGCCATGGTGGCGGAGGCGCGGACCAGTGAGGGAGGATCTTCCCTCCGACGTAGGCGATATCCGGATTCTCCGAGAACGCGCGCTTGATCGTCGTGAGCCAGTTGTCCGAAACCACCACGTCGTCATCCGTAAAGGCGATGATGTCTCCTCGTGCAGCGGCGATCCCGGCGTTGCGTCCGTATGTGATGCCCTGCTGCGGCTCGAAGACGTAGCGGAGGTTCGCATGGCCCTTTGCGATAAGGCCTTCAACCATCGCGCGCGTATCGTCGGTCGAGTTGTTGTCGACGACGACGACCTCGTAGCGCACTCCTCCGGCGTTCTGGCTCAACAGCGCGTCCAGCGCTGCAGCCAGCATCTCCGACCTGTTATAGGTGGTAATGACAGCCGATATGTCGATGTTCGTGTCAGACATGGATTGCTGCCTGGAGGTCGCTCGACCGGACCTGCTGCCGAGGTTTCCGACGCATGACACCGCCACTGGAAGGGCGGTGTTCCATTTTCAAGATAGCGCTTCGCCGGTAGGTGACGGGCACAAGACATAACCGTGCTCAACGGGCAGTGGTCAGGCCCAGCAGGGCCAACCACGCCATGGTCGCCTGGGTCCGTCGTGACGGTCGGTGGCAGCAGGTTGCCAGTCAACTCACTCCAGTATTGATCCCGTGAGGCTGGCCGAGCAAATCCCGCCTAACGAGTCGCGTTCCGTCGTTCCTGCACGCGGTCAGGCCCCTCGGCCCTCACGGCGGACAACGTTTGCGTAGAAATCGGACCATCTCCTTCACTTTGTTCTGCTCGGCCACGGTGAGCGGGCGACTGGATGCGTCCTTCTTCGCACTATCCGACATGACACGGAGTGCAGCCAGGTCGCGCGGGACAGCAGGATAGGCGACAGAAACCCGCGTCACCCAGCCGATCACATTCCCGGCCTGGTCGACCGACGCCGTGACGCTTGTTCCCGCGCGCGAGAGCGAATCTCGCGTTGCGCCAACACGGTCCGAGTAACCTATGGTCCGGCCGCTTCCATCCACTAAGAGAGTGATGTCTCGATCGCTGCCGGGCGGGAGACTCTTGATGACCAGGCGGCTCTTCGTCTGTGTCGGGCTTGTTCCAAGGGGGACGCAAGTGCCGAAACGGGGTTCCGGAACGGAGAGAACTTCGAAGGGCGGACTGCCTTGTGGGGACAGCAGCGGCACGCCTAACAGCGCCGTGATCACCGAGTGACGCGCGCTCATAACGTTCTCAATGGCTTTTGTGCGTTGGCGCACCAAATCCCCGTCAAGCGTAAGTCTATGCGGCGGCAGAGGTCGGGCAATGCCTGAGCCGGTGGGGCCATTCCAGTAGGCGCGATCGGCACGACGACGGCCCGCAGCGCCCCGGTCGTCGTTATCGACCCTTAGCAAAAGCCGGTCCCGTTACTCTACCGGTTTTGTCACGTCCTATCACGCGGCCGGACACCTCCGGCCTCAGACGTCCAAATGGTAGGTGTGCATGTCTGCCGTCCTGAAGACGCGAAAACGGCCCGATCTGGAACTGGATGCGGTGCCCGCTCCCCACCTGGCGGGCCTCTCCACGCCAGATACCAATCATACCGTCGCACCCGGCGCGGCGACTTCGCCGTCGACGAGCCTGCGCTGCCCGCGATGCCGGCGGGCCCTCGTCCCTGTCCGGGAAGGTGAGCTGCAGTGCACGCGACCTGCCCGTCCGCACAGCTACCCGATCGTCGCCGGAATTCCCGACCTCCGCGCAATTGACGGTGCGGATATCACCGTGGCCCGGGAGCGCGCCGCTGCCAGGCTCCTCGCCGAGGTGCTCGCTCGCGGCGACGGTCATAACGAGGACGCGTCACTGATTGCGCCTGGCGAGTCCTTCGTCGAAGACCGGCGAGCTTTTAGCGGCCCGTCCGTACTCCGCACGAGTGACGAGGTGCTGAGCGAGTGGCAGGCGCTGGACGAATATCTACCAGACCTTCGCACGGTACTCGATATCGGTTGCGGCTCCGGGGAACTCCTTGAAGCCGCGGCGCGTCGCTGGCCGGTTTGCGTCGGCGTCGATGACAGTTTGCGGCGGTTGGTACTGGCAAGACACCGGCTTCAGCAGGCAGGAGTCAGGGCCCGTCTGGTCTGCGCCAACCTGGACGCGTTGCCGTTCGCGGACGGCCTCTTTGACCGGGTCGTCTCGCAATGGACCCTTGAGCTCTCGCCGCGGAAGGAACGGGCGCTGCGCGAGTGGAACCGCATGCTCGCCACCCAGGGCAGACTCTGGATCGCGACGTCGAACCGCTGGAGCGTCAGCCGCGACCCGCAACTTGGCATTCCCGCGCTGAGCTGGCTGCCGATGCAACTGCTCGACTGGTGGGCGAAATGGCACGGCCTCACGTTCCCGCAGCGGGCGCTGGTCGGAACGAAGCGGCTCCGCCGACTCCTGGAAGAGACAGGGTTCTCCCGCGTTAGGCTCGGTGAGCCGGTCGCTGAAGAGTCGAACGGCACGCCGTCTGCGCGCCGCGGGATGACGATTGGCCGCAAAAGCCTCTACGATATTCCCGTCGTTCGGGAGATCGCCAGGCGGGTCAATCCCATCCTGCTCGCGACGGCAAGCCCGACCACCCGGGTGCGCGGTCGTGTTGCGTTCGACCGGTACGTGGCCCGTTTGGCGCTCTGACGCCGTTCTCAATCCGCTGACCGATCGAGCAGGTGTTTCCAGTATCGGCCCGGGCTTTCGAGCATCCCTTTGGTGATCTCAAAGTGAGTCGTGTCCTCGAGTCGAATTCGCGGAAGGGCGGAATCGTCGAACGACACGAGCTGGGCGGCTGGGAATGTCATGAGAATTGGCGAGTGAGTCGCGACCACGAATTGAGATTGCCCGGCTTCCACCAACCGGTGCATCAACGTCAGTAACGCAAGCTGACGTTGGGGCGAAAGCGCCGCCTCAGGTTCGTCGAGAAGAAAGAGCCCGTGGCGAAATCGATTCTGGATGACGGAGAGGAATGCTTCTCCGTGTGACCGGACGTGGAGTGACCGGCCGCCGTAGCTGGCGTATGGATCACCATATCGTACGAACTCCGGATCCGCTGCTCGTGCGTCGAGCAGCGACGCGAAATGCGCTTGAAATTCAGCCCGCAGGAAATATCCGTCTTTGGGCCGGCTATGGAATGTTGGCCGCAACACTGCGGCAAGTGCGCTCACACCGTCCGGGGCATGAGTCGCGCCGAGATCGGAGCGCGAACCACCGGAAACCGGCAACCGCGAAAGCGCCGCGATGGCTTCCAGCAGTGTGGATTTACCACTTCCGTTTTCGCCGACGAATACGGTTACTGCCGAGTCGATCGTCAGGTCGAGTGTTTGCAGGAACGGGAGGTTGTACGGATGCTGGTCAGTCGAAGGCAGCCGTTCCTCAACCACGCGTACGCCGGCGAGATACGGAGGGCGCAAGGTCATCGTCGTTAGGCGGCGGAAGCAATGCAGGAGTAGTTCATGAAGTCGTCCTTGCGTTGACTGAACGGGGTGCTTGCGCTGGTAGCGTCATGGCAGAGCGAGAACAGGTTCGGCCTCCTTGACACGAAGGAGGGGATGTTTCCCGGACTTGACGTCCTTGAATGCCAGAAGAAACGAACGATCACCGTATTCTTCCGGCTTGCCGCGAGCACGACAAGGCGATCACATCGTCTACGAACGATTCTCCCGCCGCGCGCGCCGATCCGCTGGCGCTCGCGGCGGGAGGGAAGCCGCGATGTGAATCGCGGCTGCCTGCGACTACCGCAGCGTAATCCCCGCCACGAGGGGTACCCAGCGCAGGTTGCCGCTGCTACCCGGCGTATTAGCTGGCTTTTCGGCGAACACGTTCGTGAATGCAGACTGCACAAAGAGGGACGTCGCGCCGAGGATGCGGAACTCCAACCCTGCACCACCCGTCAGGCCGAGCTTCGTTACCAGGCCATCCGAATCGCCCATCCGATTGTTGAGCGTTGACGATTCTCCAACGCGGTCGAACATGTACGCTCCGGCGCCACCCATCAGGTAGAGCAGGTTCGTCTTGTCATCGTTGAACGGCAGGTTCATCATGACCTGCGCGGTCGCCGTGTAGAGTCTCGGATCGATGTTCTGGAAGCCCGGCATGATGCGACCTTCGAAGGACTGCACACCGAGCTCTCCACGCAATCCGAAGAGGTTCCCAGGCTTGCTCCAGCCAAACGGCAGCACGACGTTGAGGCCTGTCCCGTAGCCGAGGTTGTGCAGAGTTCCGGTCGAGAAGTTCACGCCGGTGCCAAGGCCGATGAAGAAGCCACTGTGACCAAAGAGGGAGCCGTTAATGTGGTTGTTCCATCTCCGATCCCACTGGGCGACTTGCTCTTGCAGCGCGGCGGCGCGTGCGTTCGCCGTGGACAGTTCGTTGCGCACGGTGGCGAGTTCCTCGCGCGTCAACTGCAGGCTCGCCTCGAGCGACCTGATAGCCGCTGAATTGGCCTCAACGCGCGAGTTGAGTGCGGTCAGCGACGCCAGCTCCGTTTCAGCGGTCTGCAGGCGCAGCCGCAGCGCCGCGGCTTCTGCCTCGAGCGCATTGATGCGGGTGACTTCCGCGGCGAGTGCAACATCACCTCGCGACTCCCGCACATAACGACCGTCTTTGCGGATCGGAATGCGCTGATCTGATGTGACCTGGGCGCCTGCAACCACGGTCGTGATCGCAGCCAACGCCGCCATTGTGATGTATCGAAGGACTCTCATACGTGCTCCTTGCTGAGTGAAGATTGGGTGGTCGTTGCGCAGTTTGCGCGAGGACCGCCTTCCCCTTTCCAACGCCCTCACGTTAGGACTGGCCGGGAGGTTGCGATGTCGGGTGACATGCATGTTCCTGGTGAAGGAATGATCTGGGCTCCGTCGGGCAATGCCGGACGGTCGTGGGTCGTGCAAAAGCGCCCCTGCAGCCGCGTGGTGACGTCATTCTCGAGTACTCCGAGCTGCCGCCCCTGGCTCGGTGGACTACTGCTTCCGAGCCTGCGCATTGGCGTAGATCGCGACTTCGACACGGCGATTCAACTGCCGCCCACGCTCGGTGTCATTGACAGCGATCGGCTCGGTCTCGCCACGGCCAACTGCCTGCAGCCGCCCCGAGTTCACGCCCTGCGCGGTGAGGTAATTCCCCGCTGCCACTGCGCGTCGCTGGGAGAGCGTCTGGTTGTACTCACTGGTTCCGACGGCGTCCGTGTGACCCACGATAAGCAGGTCCGTATTCGGGTACTTGCTCAGGCTCGCGGCCAGGTTGCGCAGGTTCGACGCCGCCTCAGCGCGAATAACGTCCGAGTCGAAGTCGTAGAGCAGCCCCGATGCGAACGTCACGGTGATGCCTTCACCTACGCGAGCGACGACGGCTCCCGGAATGTTCTGCTGGAGTTCCTTGGCCTGTTGATCCATCTGGTGGCCAATGACCGCTCCGATCGTGCCGCCAACGACGGCACCGATGATGGCGCCCCTGACGGTCGAGCCGGTCTGGTTCCCGATCACCCCGCTCGCCCGGGCGGTCTCTCTCCCGGGTACCAAGTGCAACGCCTGTTATGAGGTGCCGCGGCGATTAAGGGCGTAGAGGGCCCTCGAGCGGGCTACGACGCCGCAGGCTGATGCAAGATCATCCAGGAAGTGCCGAACCGATCTCGCAACATCGCGAACCGATTGGCGAACGGCGTCTTCTCCATCTTCATGAACACCTCGCCACCGTCCGTCAACAGTCCATACAAACGCTCGGCGTCCGCCTCACTATCGACCGTGAGTGACAAGTAGGCGCTGCGCATCGGCTCACTCTGCGGAATATCAGCGCCCATGAGCACTGTCCCGGCGATCTCGATCCGCGCGTGCAGGATCTTGCCGCTCCAATCTGCCGGGATGTTCGGGTTTGGTTGATCGCCATGCCGCACGATCCCCGTTAGGCGTCCGCCCAGGTGCTGTTCGTAGAACCGGAACGCCTCCTCGCAGACGCCGCGATAGTTCACGTATACGTCGAGTCGCATATAACCCTCCTGGCCGCGACATAGGAATCGAACCGCGGCCGAACCGTGAGTCATTGTGAAGGTAGATCCTTCACGTCAGGAGTTCGTTAGGCATCGTGGGCGCGAAGGATCCCCGCAATCTGCGAACGGGGATCTCAGACCAGGCCGAGTTCACGTGGTCCTTCCGCGAGGGGCCAGCAGACCGAGCACCACCGCTGTGAGGAACAGCGCAGGAACATCACCAAGCAGGTGCCCACGCTCCGATGAGTCGAGCATCGCGTGTATCGTCATGATCGCGCCGTGCACCACACTCGACCAGATCGTAAACCAGATGAGGCTTCTGTGGGCCTCCGGATTGCGGGCAGCGATGAGCAGGAAGATGCCAAGCGTCGCGTAGATCCCGGCAATCATCTGTTCGTATTCATGATGGCCCGGCTGCGACGTCCAGCCGGCAGGCCAGAGGCGCATCAGCGGGTAGACGAGCAGCATGAGCCCACCGACCACGCACAGAGCTACCTGCAGGTACGCTCGCCTGGTGGACATGCTATCAGCGCTCGCGAACAATCATGGGTGGACGAGGGTTGAAATGACGCCTAACGGGTAGCGTGCAGCTGCGCCGAATTCAACAATGTCGGTGGACACGAGCGAAGGCACTAATGTGCCGCTTCCGCAAGCTTCACGCGTTTTCGAATGCGAAACGCTCCACGCAATACGAGCCAGCAGACGATGAGGCCGATGACGAGATCCGGTATGGGTGAGCCCACCACGCGCACCAACACCCCTGCGGTCAGAACTCCGAGATTAGCTTGAACATCGGTGGCGGAGAAGATCCAGGCCGCTTCGAGATGGACTTCACCCTCGCGATGACGGCGGAGAAGGGCGAGACAGGCGACATTCACCGCCAGTGCCAGGAGAGACACCCCGATCATTACCTCGGCCTCCGGTGCGCTGCCCACAAGCCACCGGCGTCCGACCTCGAGTATTGCCACTGACGCGAGTACGAGTTGCACGTGGCCCGCGAATCGCGCGGCGCGGAGTTTTCTCTGCGCAGACGCACCGATGGCCAGTAGTGCCAGGTAATAGACCGCTGCGTCCGCGCCCATATCGAGGCCGTCGGCAACAAGGCCCATGGACTCGGCAGCCCAACCCACCAGTACTTCGAGCGCGAACATCCCGCCATTCAAAACCAGCAGGATTTGAAGCTCGCGAGCACCAACCGTGTCGGTCTGAGTCAAAAGGCGGGCGCTCCGGCTAACGGGCTCGATGGCCCTACTTCACGCGCGGCGGTGGTCGCAGACGAGTCATGACCAATCGCGCAATCGCGTCGTTCACATCGCTGCGCTGCTCACGGAGAAGGTCCGCGAGATCGTCGTCACCATTCGCCATCGCTTGCTCGAGTTGTCGCGCCAGCGCTGCGTCGTGCTCGAGCAGACTGCGATGCGCCTCAGCCGGAACGCCGTGACGCAACTCGAGCAGCCAGACCTGCCAGTCGTCGTACGTCAGCACCCATACCGGCGGCTCGATGTACTCGTATTGACCAGCTCCAGTCTCGAGCGCGGCGCGCAGCTCCGACCAGTCAGGTGAATCCACATCCAACGGCTCCCAACGACATGCTCCACTCATCCCGGCATCAATGCCGCCGCGTTGCAGTAGATCATTCAGCACGTGCAGCGGCGGGATCACCCCGAACTGCAACACCGTCGGCACGGTCTCGAGGAAATCACTGAGCGTCCCCTCGCGCGGTACGGTTTCATCACCGACGCCCGGCAAAACCTCGAAACGAACGGTGCGCATCTATTTCGCGCGAATCGCCCGGCCCGGCCGCGCATCCGGAATGAGTTCCCCGTTCCGCACGACGAACACTCCGTTGACCAGCACGTGACTCATCCCGATAGCGGGCTTCATGGGCTCTGAGAAGGTCGCCTGATCAATAATGGTAGCAGGATCGAAAACGGCGATGTCCGCGTCTGCGCCGACGGCGATGCGCCCCTTGTTCTTCATCGCCGGCACGTACCCCTCGAGCCGCCGCGCCGGTTGGATGGTCATTTTCGCCAGCGCGTCCATCAGCGACAGCAGTCCCTTCTCGCGGCTGTAGTGTCCCAGCACTCGTGAGAAGCTGGCCGCACCACGCGGATGTGCCTTGCCGTTCACGAACGGAATGCCATCCGTCGCAATCATGATGTTCGGGTGCGCGATCGCCTTCTCGACATTGGCGTCCTTCATCATGT
Organism: Gemmatimonadaceae bacterium; assembly: GCA_035646395.1. Classification (GTDB taxonomy): domain Bacteria; phylum Gemmatimonadota; class Gemmatimonadetes; order Gemmatimonadales; family Gemmatimonadaceae; genus JABWBJ01. The sequence goes on from DASRPK010000011.1 coordinate 25,982, forward strand.
AGATGACGACGTAGCCCCCCTGCTTCCGGTACTTCTCGAACGTCTCCCTCGTCAGGCGTTCGCCGGTCGCCGTCCATTCCAGCTCACCGTAATCAATCTTCAGGTTCTGCTGCCACCCGGGATTGAACATCGCCGATTCCAGCAACGTGCTGGCCGCGCTGTAGGGATACACCTCGGTGGTCAGGTCCATGCCGGCCGCGCGACTCGAGTCGATCAAGGGCAGCACTTCATTCATGTCGTTGAGGGCACTGCTCCCGATATGCACGATGTGCAGCGACGCGCCGGTCTCCTTCGCGGTGGCGATGGCCTC
>DASRPK010000012.1:0-14657 GCA_035646395.1 Gemmatimonadaceae bacterium
GGTAACTGGCGTGGTGCGAGCATCCAGGATCGCCTTGTTGCGGACCTCTTTCACGTCGACGTTGAACGCGAAGCCCATCGACCAGCCGGAATCGTCGTATGTGCGCAGGGCAGGGTCGGGGTAGTCCTGCTTCTCGAGCAGGTTCTTGGCCAGGCGACCGTACGGCTGGTCGAGTTTCACCACGTAGGAGCCGGCCGCATACGTCACACTATCGATCGTCAGCGGGGCGGTCAGCATCCCGACTTCGATCGCCTGCGCGCGCAGCACGTTGATGAGCGTAACGACCTTCGTCATGTCGCGCTGCATCGGGAACACGTAACCGTGCGGCGCACTATTGCGCCCCGCCTCCATGGAATTTTTCGTCTTCACGTAAAAATTCTGGATGACAAGGTTCGGGAACATCGACGTCAGTTGCAGCGACGAAAGCACGGCGGTCTGCATGTAGTTCGCGTTGTTGCGACGCGAGAATTTCATCGACGCGCTATCGGGCACTGGAATGCCGCGATACCACTCGCGTGGCTGGCCGCCACCGCGACCCGTGGGTACTGCGGCAGGCGCACCGGCTCCGCCACCACCGCCAGCGCGACCGGCAGGTGCGCCGCCTTCGCGTCCGCCGGCCGCAGGTGCAGCACCACCGGCTCCGCCACCGCCACCGCCACCGCCACGACCGCCGCGTCCCCCTCCTGCGCGACCAGCTGCAGGAGCCGGCGCTGTGGTATCAGCACCAGCGGGGCGAGCAGCGGTATTCCGCGGTGCGTTGGCAACGCTGTCGGCGAAATCGGAGCCCGACTGCGTTTCGTACATCTTCATCAAGCCGTTGTGATTGTATGAAACCGAACCGAGGTAGCCGGGCGACCATCCGTCCATGAACGCGTGTGTGTACACGCCGGGCATGCCCCACTTCGTCATCTGCGACAGCTCCCAGTTCGCGAAGAACGAGAGCTCTCCAAACAGGATTGGGTCGAGATTCGGATTCTGCGGCGGACCACCGCTGTAGGTATAGAGCAGCGGCAGCGATTCGTGCAGGTCGTGCATGATTGGCGGCTTCGCGGTGAAGTACCAATCCGTGATCGCGCGCATCGACTTTTGCGACAGGTTGATGTCGCGATTGTTGTCGTGGTACACGTATTTGCCCCAATACGGGACACCCGCTCCGCCGCCACGACCTGCCGGCGTCGCGCCGGCCGGCGCAGGCTGCGCTGCCATCTCCAGATTGCGATAGAACCAGTCCACGTTCCGGTCACGACCATCGGGGTCTGCCTGCGGCGTGATCGACACGTACACGTTTTCCCGAATTCCGTTGATCAGCGGGGACGTTTCGGCCACCAGTCGATAGGCAAGCTCCATCAACATTTCCGATGGACCCACTTCACCGCTGTGGAGACCGCCCATGAGGTGATAGTGCGGCTTTGTGCTGGCGATCAACTGATTGGCCTGCGCTTCGCTCAATCCACGTGGATCGGCGATGCGGGCGAGATTGGCCTTGTTGCGGTCGAGGTTCCGCATGTTTGCTTCGGACGAGATCCAGACGATCACGAGCTCGCGGTCTTCGTCCGACTTCCCGATGGTCTCGATCTTCACCTTGCCAGGCGCTGCCTTCTCGAGCGCGCGATAGTACTTCAATGCGTCCGCGTAATACGTCAGCGTTTTCGGCCGCCCGATGTGGTAGCCAAGGATGTCCTTTGGCGTCGGGATGCCCGCCACCCTTGGCAGGTGGTCGACCAGTGGACTCCCATAACGAGGCTCGGTTGTCCACTGCGCGAACGACTTCGCGAAATCAGGATCCTGTTGTTGCCGCGGATCGCGGGTTTCGGTAACGGCTTGCTGGGCGGTAACTGGCGCCGCCAGGAGCGTTGCGGCGAGGAGGACGAGTGCGCGCATGGACGAGGCGAAGAGCGGGGGAGGCAGGAAGCAGGGAACGAACGAAGCGTTGATGATAAGCAACCGGCAACGCGGGGTGCCATGTCCCCTGACATGCCAGCACCCCGCGTCGCGGGCTCGCTTCGCTCACCAGCTACTTCAATCCGGCCCGATGCCTTGTGAATAGCGGGATTTGTAGGCCGTTCTCTGGTCGCGCAATTCGAACTCGGCGACCTCTCGCTCGATCTCACCGTACGTCTTCGCGTAGCGGTCTTTGAGCACCTGCATCAACGCTTCCCGCTCGCCGGCGAGGTGCGCGATGTCTTCGACGGTGACCCTCGACCATTGCTCGAGAACCGCCGCCTTCATCTGATTCCAGTTGCCACGGAGGTAGCGGCCGCGCATCGGGATTTCCTCGGCAAAACGTGCAGGAGAAATACGGCGCTAAACGAACCGCCGACCGGGTTTGAGAGTCCGGAAGAGGCCCAGCAATACGATGGCGCCAACGAGCGCGACCAGGATGTTTCCGGGGGTTCCGCCGATGGGTGTGGATATCCGGAGCGCGCTGAAGATCCATCCGCCAACGAGCCCGCCCACCATACCAACGACGACGTCTCCCACGAGCCCCATTCCGATTCCGCCAACCACTGAACTGGCGATCAGTCCTGCGATTATTCCGACAATGACCCAGGTGAGCAGATCCATGTGTGTCCGGAGTGGGGGGACGGGCCGCCGGCAGTGGCCGCGCGGCCCATCATTTGTGCAGTACTGCACGAATTGACTCCGACGCTCGGCACGAAGGCGCGGCGTCTCGGTGGTTCGTGACATGAAGTGTGGGCACCCGCGGCCCGCAGAACCATTAGCCATAGGTACTGGAGGTACTGGCAGGCGTCTCCATCCTTCGATGGAGACGTCGTCCTTACCACGAGCGATGGCAATGCGGATGAGGAGCGCCTAACGTTCATGTCTGAGCGGTTGAGGCGGGCCACACCCTGAAGAGAGCGATCATGCGCGCATTGGTGATGCTGGGAACTGCGCTGATTGTCATTGGCGGGACGGTCTTCCTCCGTGGCCTGAGCGCCCCGCGCACGATCGTGAAAGTCGGCGACGTCTCGGTCTCGGCGGAAGAACGGAGTCCGACCGCCCCGTGGCTCATCGGACTGTCCATCCTCGCCGGGATTGCCCTCGTCACCACGGGAACGCGCCGCAAGGCGTGATGCAGGGCCGCCAGTTCTGAACTGCCGCCTCCATAGGGAGACGGACCTCCCAGGTACCGAATCTGCCACAGAGGAATGCTACCATGTTGACCAGCGCTATCGTCCTGATCGTTGTCTGGGGAGTGGGCCTAACGAGCGGCTACACCCTGGGTGGACTGCTTCACGTGTTGCCCGTCGCCGCCATCATCATGATCTCCATGCGATACACGGAACGGCTGGCGCGCCGAGCGCCGAGGTGACATCCCGTCGGTTGATCGGCACGTCGAGCTAGCACGGGCGCCCGGTGAAGGGCGCGCCCGACGAGCGGCGACATCGGCACGTCCGAATCCCTGAAATAACGGCTGGGCGCCAGCGATCGCCGTCCAGGTCGGGCAGCGTTAGGCACATCCCCCCATTTGAGGTAACAGTATGCGTTTCATTACCAATCGGACTGCCGCGACATCGGCCACACGCAGCAGGCCACAGGTACGCCTCACGCTCATGTGGCTATTGCTTGCCGGCGCGGTCCTCTCGCTCAGTGCGTGTGCATCTATGAGTCGGAAGGAAAAAGGCGCGGTTATCGGGGCTGCCGCAGGAGGTGCCGCCGGTGGTGTGATCGGTAAGAACTCCGGATCGACCGCGCGAGGCGCCATCATTGGTGCCGTCGTGGGCGGTGCCGCCGGGGCCGTCATCGGACATCAGATGGACCAGCAGGCGAAAGAATTGACGCTCGAGATTCCGGGCGCGACGATCGAGCGCGTCGGGGAAGGTATCCAGGTCACGTTCGCTTCGGGCCTCCTGTACGACTTCGATTCTGATTCGATCCGGTTGGAACCAGGCCTGAACCTGCGTACGCTCGCGACGAGCCTGAAAAAGTACGCAAATACGGAACTGCTCATCGTCGGCCATACGGACGCAGTGGGCAGCGCTACCTACAACCAGGACTTGTCCACCCGTCGCGCGAATTCGGCCTCCAACTACCTGACCGCGCAGGGTGTCAGCGCGGGCCGCCTGCACTCGTCAGGCAGGGGTGAACTGGAGCCTGTCGGCTCGAACGAGACGGACGCCGGGCGGCAGATGAACCGGCGAATCGAAGTTGCCATTTTCTCCGGGGCAACGCGCTAGTCAGCAAACGCCCGGATCGTCGCAGGGTTCGTGCTTGCGGTAGACCCGGACACACAACTCGGGCTCGCAAAACTGTCGCGGGCCACCACTCAGATCGGAGGTGGAAACCAGTCCTCCGGAAGGAAGCAAACCATGACGTCCGTCTTCGCACGTTCATTTGCGCTCGTGTTCCTTGGGATCAGCGCGGCCCTGGTTCCACCGACCCTGCTGCAAGCCCAGGCGGGTACGGGAATCCCCGATTCAGTTGTCCTTCGAATCGTTCAGGACACGCTGCCTTCGCGCGTCGCCACCGTTGACTCTTCGTCGGCATTGGGCCCGCGCATCGTCCACGCCGGCGTTACGGCTCCGATCGTTTTTTCCCCGGTTTCAGGATCACCGCAGGGGAGTAGCGCCCACGTCGGCGCCGGCACAAACGTAGCACTGATGGGTGTTGGAGCTGCCGCCGTCGTCATCGGATTACTGGTGGGTGGGGACGGTGGGGCGATGATCTCCATAGGCGGAGGCGTCCTGGGTCTCTATGGACTGTTCCGCTACTTGCGTTAGGCGTTGCACCCGACAGTCGTGGACACGCGGCTGAGTTTGCGCGGCGCGCAGAGTATCAGGAACGCCTCGCGACGCACCTGCGCGGTCACCATGCGCCGAAAGGACTGGCATCGGACGCGCTACGGCAGATGCCCGATGTGTGGCGGGACTGGTCCGTACCGCCGGAAGCACGGGACGCCGACCCACGGACGCTCTTTGACAGGTGCCTTCGTATGATGGACGCGGCGACGCTGGAGTTCTGCCGGGGCTACGGACCGCACGTGTCGCTCATCCTGTCGAGCGCTTTACACGTCGCCTATCCAAGAAGCACAACGAGGCACGGTGTTGGGCCGGCAGGTCAGGGATCTCACAGCAATCCCGGCGGTCCCACGCGGACGAACTGAGTCATTCGAGGACGCGTGTGGTTGCGCCCTGAGGCAGTGGGGAGTAGCTATAGATGCTCAAATCCGGAATGCTTCGAGGCCCTGGCCTTGAGGCATTCTCGTATTCAGGTCCAGAACGCGGGGCACCTCATACAAGGGTATCGGCCCCAGGACGACAGACGCGAGCGGATCTCGCGATTTGACCATCGACCAAGCTCCAATGGCGCCACGACCGCGTCCTTCAGCAAAGCGCTCCAAAGCGTCGCCAAAGAAAGGTGGCAAGGCCGGGACGCCGAAGTCCGGGCATGTCGTTGCCACGATCGAGGGCGACGGCGCCCCGATCGCGCTGGTATTGATTGACGACAATCGGCTGTTGCGCGAAGGCATAGTAGCGATGATCCGCACCCAGCCGGGGTTCAAGGTTCTGGCGGCATCTGCGGACGCGGACGAGGCGCTCGAAAAGGTGAGAGAGGCCAAGCCCGACATCGTCCTTCTCGACTTCGGGTTGGAAGGGCACGACAGCTTGAGCCTGACCGAGACGGTCCGCGCTGAAGTGCCGCAAGCAAAGGTGATCGTCATGGGACTCCTGCCCAGCCAGGATGACGTTGCGCATTTCGTGCGGGCCGGGGCGGCCGGGTTCGTCATGAAGGATGCGTCGTTCGAGGAGTTCTTCGCGACGATTCGCGCCGTCGCCAAGGGGAAGCAGGTCCTCCCCTCTCAACTGACGAATTCCCTGTTTTCGCAGATCGCCCTCAATGTGGCCGTGAAGGACAAGACGAAGGCGCTCGATTCGGTTCGCCTGACCACTCGCGAACGGCAGGTCATCGATCTCCTCGGCGAGGGACTCAGCAACAAGGAGATTGCGAGCCGGCTCCACATCGCGGTGCACACGGTCAAGAGTCACGTGCATAACGTGCTGGAGAAGCTCGCGCTGCACAGCCGCCTCGAGGTGGCGGCGTTCAGCCACGCGTCCGGCGGCTCGAAGGCGTTCGCGAAGTAGCGCTGACTCGGCTGCCTAACGGCCCAGCGGACTAGTGGCAGGTGCCACCGCTGCGGTCCCACACCCGGCCACCGACGTCGATGAACGCGCTGCGCCAGGCGCCGCCGCCAAGGGTCAACTTCAGCACGCCGTGGTGTCCCTGGATCGAGTAGGCCGAGTTGCGCGCCAGCGGAGTCGTCAAGCCGCGCAGGCCTGTACCACCTGTCCCAACGACGATCTGCGTAAGGCCCCCGACCGTATCGACCATGCCAGCCGGGTTCATCGGGGCGAATCGTTCGTAACTGTGGTCGTGCCCCGCCAGCACCAACTCGACACCGCCTTCAAACAGGATGCTGTAGAGCGGATGCATCCCGGTCTGGGCGCCGTGCCCCCCGGAGGAGAAGAGCGGACGGTGGATGTAGGAGACCGTGCACTTTTTCGGGTTCGTCTTGAATTCCGCTCGCAACCAGTCCTCCTGCGCCGTCCGGTCTTCAAGATTGAACTGCGAGTTTATCGGGATCTCGCTGTTCAGCACGATGACACGCCATTCACCGAGGTCGTACGCGTAGTATCCCTTCTGCGGATCACCCGCTCGCGCCCCGAAGTACTTGAAGTACGGCGCCGCGCCGGCCGAGACATACTCGTGGTTCCCCACCGCGGGACGAATCTTCTTCATGATCCGCTTGGCGGTGTCGCCCCACGAGCCACCCCAGCAGAGAGCGAACTCGCGCGTCGTACCCGACTCGTAGGCGTGGTCCCCGAGGGTGAAGACCGCGTCCTCCACGTTTGCGGCGCTGTCGGCCTTGAGCACGCTGTCGACGATCGCGGCGGTGGAATCATCGCCTCTGGAGTTACACATGCCGATGTCTCCGGCACCGATCATGACCGCTGCTCCGCTGAGCGCTACTTCTTCGGCGGACGCGTCGGCCGATGGAGGCGTGACGCGGACGGGCGGAAAGCACACAGTCGTTACGCCCGGGAGCGCCAGCAGCAGGAATGTCGTCCATCGTGACCGTGCCAGGAGAGCGCGACGGGAAAGTCGTTGAGTGAGAAGCATCCGCCCTGTCTCAGTAGTCGAAACCAAACCCAAAAAGCCACCGGCGCTCGGGCCGGTTTGACGCCATCACGGTGATGTTCGTTCCCGGGCTCAGGACGCCCATCCAGAGCCCTGCCGCCACGCCGGTATGCCACCCGCTTGGCGAGTGTCCATCCACGAACACGCGGCCCGCCTCGACGAAGCCGAGGGCACCGATGTTCATGGGCAGGATGAACGGAAATGACGCGAGCGGGAGTCGCAATTCGGCGGATCCGTGCAGCGCGGCGTCGCCGGTGAATCGCTGGCGCGGCGCCGTGCGCAACGAATGCGAGCCGCCGAGGAATGCTGCATCGAAGTAGGGGAAGTCACCCCACAGCTTCTCGGCACCACCGCGAAGTGCCAGCATTGGCCTGGTCAGTATTGGAAGTGCGACGTGCGCAATGGCAACTGCACCGACCCTGGTATACGCATAAGCGGCGTCCCACACAGCCGGGTACGCGCTGGCGCTCACCTCGGTGATGATCGCCGACTGCCACGGCGATCTGCCGGCGATGCCGACCTCACCAGCGGTCGCTGTCGCCAGGCGTGAGTCGTAGTTGAAACTGAGCTTCAGGCCTGCCTGGCCGAACCTCGAGAAGCCGTATGGCTGTTCTTCGGACAGCTGCCTGCCGGCGATACTGTCGGTCTGCGTGTACCTGACGATCGGGCCTAACGACACGTCGCTCGCGGGGCCGAGTGCGTAGGCCAGGGCCGGGTGAAACGTCCACTGCGTCTGGCTGACGTCGTGGAGTGGATCGCCGCGGTCCAGCGCGTCATTCCCGAAGCCGTAATACCAGCCGACTTCCAGTTCCGACATCGAACTCTCGGTCACCACGTGGAGCGCGGACTCCTCGAAACGATGGTCGGTGTCCAGCGCAATTCCGAACCCGTTAACGCCGGTCGAGTAGCCGACCTGCAACGCGACGCGGCTTCGGTACGGAATGGTCCGGAATCCGTACACGGTGCGGACGAGGCCAACCTGCGGTACGAACCCGAGGTCGCGCCCGGTCTTGATGCCAAACGTCGGGCGCATGCTCTTGCCATAGTCCGGCTGTGCCGGCAAGAGCCGACCATACGCGGGCAGCAGCGGCCGGCGGTTGAAGACCTTATGCGACTTGAAGCTGTCGGTCGGATAGCGAACGTCGTTCACTCGACCGAAATCGTAGGAGCGCGTGAGCGATCCACGATCGCGCGTGGACGATGAGTCGATCACGACATTCTCGCCGTTGCCGCCAATGACGCGAACCAGGATGCCCGTTCGGCCGTCACCGGTGACGACCGCCGTGTCGGCTCCTTCGTGCAGGTACAGCCGGATCTCCTTCGTGACGGCTGGATCGAAATGACGTACCAGGTGCGGCGGAGTTTGTCCGGATTGCAATCGAATCGTGACGGCCCCGTCACTGAAATGCTCAATCGTGGCCCTCTCCGCGGCGTCGGTCCCATGAATGTCCTGGACGGCAAACAACTTTCGATAGTACTTGTTCGCCGCAACAGGCAGGAGGTCGCGGCGAGAGCGCAGCTTGCTGGCCAGGTCCGCGACTGACGCCTGATAGGGCGCAGGCATGTCGCCGAAGGCGGATGCGATCACGGAATCCGTGATAGCGCGCGTCAGCTTCGCAGTCACCGAGTCCCAGACCTGTTTGTCGAGACCGCCCAGCAATCGTCGATCGAGTTCGCTCGCGTTCTGGAACAGGGCTGGAACGTTCGGATACGTTCCGGCGAATGTGACCAGCTCAGGTTTGGCGAGCCTGACGAGTTTCAGCAGCTTGCCCTCGTAAGACACCACGACCTTGTCGCGGTCGCGTGGGATGGGCACCCAGGGTGATGCGGAGTCGGCCGTCATCCGTGCCCATTTCCACTGGTCCGGGTGACGGTCATTGTCGTTGAGGAGCAGGTCGATCAACCTCGCGCGCAGCAGCGCGCGGGCGTCGATCCTCTCGGTCGGGTCTTCGTTGAGCCGCTTCAGCAGGTTTTCGCTGTCGATGATCTTGAGCGCACCCGCGAAGCCGGGGGCGTCGTCGGGAACGTTCGGATACTCTTCGATCATGCCGAGCATCCCCGCGAAATCCTTGCGGAACTTGCCCAGGCGCTCGTCGTCAGGCATAACGACGAGGATCGGTGAGGCATGGGGAATACCAGCGGCCTCGAGGAACGCAGGCGCGATGAGGGGGGCGAGTGGATGGGACGCGCTCAGGCCATCGACCATTGCCTTTTCGACGATGGTTCCCTCGAACCCCACGAGATCCATCAGGAGCGCCTTGTGCACCGGGCGGAAGACGAACTCCGTTTCGTTCTGTGTGACGAAGTGCAGCGTTTTCGTCTGGGCTCCGCCACCGGTTTTGGTCGGAAGCACGCCACCGGAGAACGTCGAGAGGTCGAGGAAGGGCACGGTGATCGGTGCCGACCACAGGTCGCGGTAGTTGCTCCCGAGCATCAGGCGATGCAGGCTGCCGGCGCCGTACTGGTCGCTGGCGCGCAGCGTGGAATCGGTCCGAGGCGGGGGGCGAGAACCGTTCTGACCACCTGCGCCCACGGATACCAGCAGCGCCAGCATCGCGGTGATCGAAAGCGTGCGACGCGCGTCAGGCATTTGTCGAAACGTGATCATGGTGGCCCGGGTTTCGTGGCCCTCATCGGCCAGCGGTACAGTGTCAGTGAAGCCGGTCGCGTCGTGGCTTCGTCACTCACGATCAGGATGCCGTCGCGTGTCAATGCGATCCCTTCCGACTGCCCGTGTTTTTCAGGCAGTGGTACGGCACTCACCACTTCACCTCGGGATGTGATCTCGATCAGCGCCTTCTCCTGCGCTGCGACGAGGACGTAGTTACCCGTTGCCGGATCGACGGTGACGTCGGAAGGATGCAAGTCCTTCCACGAGTTCGATCCGATCACCTGACTGAGCGGGATCGTGATCGGGCCAAGCGTCGAGTCTGCGCCTCCCTCCAGGCGCCAGCGGTACAGCACCAGGTGGTCACGAAGGTTCTTTATCCGGACGTTCTTGCAGGGGAGAACCACAAGGCCCTGTGCGGAATCGAAGGCGACGCCCTCGAACTCGCACTCCTTTCCGAGTCGGGTATCGTGGACGACAAAGCCAACGCGCTCGCCCTCCTCCCCCTCGGTGAACTCGTAAAGCATGCCGTTGCTCGCGGCCATGATGATCCGCTCGCCGACGACCGTTATGCCCTCGAAGTCTGCTCGTGTGTCTCCGCCAGACGCCCCGATACTGAAGCGCTTCAACAGTGCGCCGCCTCTCGGGTCGATAACGAATACATGTCCCCACTCGTCGCCATGCGCGAGCATTCGCCCGTCGCTCATCAGCGCCAGGCCCGACACCTCGCCCAGCTCTCGGGGCAGGAGCCAGCGCGCGAGGGGGCTCGTTGGATCGGCGTCCGCACTCGCCAGGCTCGCGGTGAGACGCTGAACGCGGGCAGACAGTTCGGCACTCGGCGTCGCGCGGCATCCAGTCAACACCGTGAGACCGAACACCAGACCTGTGACGCGCCGTTTCATGGTGTCGCGCCGTTCTGCGCCTTCGTCGCCGTGACACCGAGTTCGATGTCCACTTCCGAGACGCGATCACCGGCCTTGGCCCGGATGGCCGTGATGAGTTCATCACGCGTCGTCGACTGACCGAGCCGGATCAGGTAATAGACTTCCGACGGTTTGCCGACATTCGTGATGACCTCATCGAGCATCCACCGCTTCGTCATCTTGTCGAGCACCTTCTGCAGGACGACTTGTGCTCCGCTCACCTTGTCGCTGGTGATCGAGAGGACGGAGTCGAACCGCGGCTTCTTCTTGTTTGGGCCGAGCACTGCGCGAACCCGGTTGATCCGCTCGGCCAGCGCTTCCGCCTTCTTTGGCGTGAGCGCGAGCATCACGTCGCGGTCGGGTACACCTTCACCATTGCCGTTCGACGCCTTGGCGAGGTCCTTGAGTGGCTCGCTCCACTGCGAGGCCGCGGTCGGCTGCAGGACGTTGCGCCCGAAGTCGTACCGCCACGTCAGCAGCGTCACCATGTTGAACGCGACGGAAACGATCATTCCGATCGCGAGCATGTGAACGCCACCAGCAAAACCGACCCCGATCGCCAGGAAGATGAACACGACATCGCGCGTGTCATTCAGCGTCGTGCGGAACCGCACGGCCGCCACGACGCCGGCCAGGCTGAACGCGAGCGCGAGACTGTTCTGTACGATGAGTACGATCCCCGCGACCACGATGGGCAGGATGAGGAGCGTCTGCACCACCGATTGATCATGACCAGGAACGCGCCGCGCTGACATGTACACCCACGTGACCGGCAGCATGAGCGCCACGATGCCAACGATGACGAGCAACGTGTTGATCAGCAGTTCACCGAGCGACCCCGGTCCAAGCGCCTGCGCGACGATTCCTGGTCCGTTCAAGCCGTCCTGCAGGAGTTGAGGCGAAACAGCAGCTGTCACGGGGGCGCCGTCCATCAGCAGTTCCTGGGACGCCGGGTAGAGGAACAGCAGTATCCCGAGCGCGGCGACCAGCACCGCGTAGTACGCGATCAGTCGCCGGAGCGGGTACTTGGAGCCGAGCGTGACGGCATCGATGAGCCGCTTGAACATGGCCATAAAAGTCCCTGTCGGGGGTCTGTACATCCTCGCGGCAAGTCACAACGCGCACGGAGCGATCCGCGCAGCGTCGGCGTACTTCACGCTCGATGTGTGGAGAGGTGCCGGCCACCGCTGCCTGGTACCCCGCATAAACGTTAGGCGAAGCGGTCCCGGCGGGCTATCGCCACTCGGGATGAACGAAGGACTAGATCGGAGGGACTACGACGCGCGGCGGGCGGGGGCGACGGGCATCGCGCGTCGGGCGGACGCGGGAGGGAATCCCCATGCGGATGCAGAACTCATTGGAGAAAGCTTCGGCGCTCCGAAGTGCCCACGTCGCGCAGCCGGCTCCCAGGCAGAGGTCGGGAAACCAGCGGGCTCGCGGGCCAAGCAGTGTGTTTGGCGAGAAGCAGGTCCGAAGTCGCCGCTGCAGGCTTTGATGCCGTTGGCGTTCATCGTGACGCTCCGGTTGGTGGTGCACGAGGGCGTCGCGGAGTTCGAGCAATCGCTCGACGTTCTTGTAGGTGGAGCGTCGTTCATTGAAGCGCTCTGCGTCGACGGACTGCAGCGCCACCTGATACCGGAGCATCAACGGCGCTCCGTCAGCGGACGGCCATAGCGTTTCCAGCTGCGTGTGGGCCCGGGTTGGGATCGCGCTCCCGTCGTCCCCGGCGCGCTGGAACTCCAGGTACAACTCGTTGATTGAAGATTCCAGAAACGCGACAGACGAGACGATGGCTCCCGTGACGCTGGCCCGATGGCGCGTCATTCCCTCCGCGCCCACGGCGGCGGCGCCGCGGGACTCGATTCTCTTCGCCATCGCGACGAAGTAGCTGGCAGCCAGCAGGTGCTCGCGCTGGAAGCTGTGTTCGATGCCTCCCGGAGGGCCGGTGGGTGTGGCGGTAACGGCTTGCGTGCGCAGGCGGCGGCGGTCAATCGAACTTGGCACAACGGGTGGTCCGTGGTGAAAGGCATCCGGACGTGCGCGCCGAATCGTCACCACGCGCGTTAGGCGAGCAACTGGAACGGCTTTAGAGCTCGCGTTGACGGCGAGTACACAGAAACCTGAAGGCTAAGCCAAATGCTTCTCATCACCATCGATCATGTGGTTGAGTTCGAACTCAATCCTCTGATGCCATCAGCGAGTCCATCCTTTTCATTCTTGTAGGCCTATCAGGGATCGAGCCATACTGCAGTCACGGAATGGACGGGACCGTTTCCGCCAAATCCCGACATACTTGCGGATGATGCGACAACGAACCGCCGCTCTCTTCTCGAGGTGAAGATATGGATGAGAGCACGAAAGCAGGATCGAACGGCACGCCCCTGCAGGGGAACAAGCCCCGTGGTGCACTGCGCGTGGGAACACACCTTCGAACGCCGGAGTTGCGGTACCAGCGGCTGTTCGAGACGTCGCACGACGGGATCATCATCCTCGACGCGACCACGGGATGCATCATCGACGCCAATCCGTTCATGACGCACCTGCTTGGCTTCTCCCATGAAGAGTTTCTCGGTAAGCAACTCTGGGAAGTTGGCCTTCTCCGCGACGCCGACCGCCGGAGCGGCGTGCTCCACGACGTTGCCAACCTGGGTGTCGTGCGTTGGGAAGAACTGCTGGTGCAGAGCGTGGTGCACCCTGACGGCATGGACGTGGAAATCGTCAGTAACACCTATAGCGAAGGCGACAAGCACGTGATCCAGTGCCACGTGCGCGATATCACGGATCGAAGGCGTGCCGACGCGACCGCCGCGCTTCATGCCGCGGAACTGGCAGTCGCCGATCGCCACAAGGATGAATTCATGGCGATGCTGTCGCATGAGCTGCGCAACGCCATCGCGCCGGTCGCGAACGCCCTGGTGATCCTTGGCCATGAGCAGGATGCAAGCAACCCTCTGCCGCACCGGGCGCGCCTGATCATCGAACGGCAGGTGGGACACTTGTCTCATCTCGTGGAGGACCTGCTGCAGATTTCCAGTGCCGGCAAGGGAACCATGCGCCTGAAGCCTGCCCTGATCGAACTGCGCCCCGTCGTGCAGCGCTCGGTGGAGGCGGTCATGGCCGCCTATGCGCACCATAATCACGTGGTCACCGTTACCATCCCGGCTACTCCGGTCTGGGTCGACGCCGACGTGATCCGGTTGGAACAAGTCCTCGTGAACCTGGTGAGTAACGCCGCCAAGTACACACCAGACGGTGGGAATATCACGGTTACCGTGGATCGAGCCGGTGATCGGGCGGAACTGCGGGTGACTGACACCGGCATTGGCATCGCGCCCGAGATGTTGACGAGCGTGTTCGATCTTTTCACTCGGGCGGAAGGTGCGCGAGGCTTGTCTCGCAACGGTCTCGGGATCGGCCTGAACATCGTGAAACGAATCGTCGAGCTTCACGGCGGCAGCGTCGTCGCACGGAGCGACGGCCCCGGGACCGGGAGCGAGTTCGTCGTGTCGCTTCCTTTGGCGGCGTCAGTGGCCTGAACGAGCTCGTCGCCGGCCGTCATCCTTACGAGCGATAGGGAATCGGCGCGAGGTGAGCTAAGATTGGTGATCAGCCTCCCTGAGGGGATTGGCATAGGCGACTTCGCGGTGAGAGGAGCGTGAGCTCCGGTGCCGCAACAGGATGCCGATGGCGCGAAGCAGCGCTGAGCCCGACGCGAGAGACCTCGAAACCGGGGCCGCGTCGCGCAGGGAATTGACCCGACAAAACTGAAAGGGAGCAGCGGGCGCGCAATAACGCGCCGTGCCTAACAACCCGATCACGTCGGGCCGTGCTGCACCCACGGCATCATATGCGCCACGCGCGCCAGCATGAACACGTCTACTCGGCATCCCCGGCATCGAGTCTCCGCCGGGAATTCCGCCACGCAGGTCTACGCGGCACCAGGAGCTCTCAATGGAGAATGACATGTCATACAGGTTCATCGCACT
>DASRPK010000013.1:0-7465 GCA_035646395.1 Gemmatimonadaceae bacterium
TGGGGCGGCGACGCGCCTACGAGCCGGCGGGCGTTCGGATTCCCAGCGAGCGCTCGCGCCGGTTCTCGGCGACGGAGACCTCCGCCGGGCCATCGTCATGATCGCCATCCTGGGGCCGTGCAGGGCGCTCGAGCCGAAGGACGCGTCGCAGCTGAATCCATAAGGCTCTTCGCGTGTTGTTTCGATTCGTCTTCGTCAGGTGGCCACCGAAACGGGTCGACGCAGAATCCGTCCCGCGAGTACGGTGGAGATGTAGATATGTGGCGCGAAGTGTGTAAGTTTCTCGCCGGGGCGACGTTCGCGGGCTCCATCGCGAACGGGTACCTCTGGTTCGTCGGCGCGTCCTTACCCTTCATGGGTTACACAATCTCACCCGCGGTGTTTGGCCTCCGAGCCGCCGTGGGAGTGGTGTTTTGCGCAGCCTTCTTCTACGTAGGATGGCTGCGGAAGACGTCAGCGGTGGCGCGATAGGACGAGCAGATGGTCGATCGCCGGAGGCGAGGGCCTACCGCGCCGATCAACAAGAGGGGTGGCGCACCGGCAGAACGCCAGTTGAGAAAATTGTGTGCCGCAGTGCTTCGCGCTGCCTGGGCGTTAACACGCGGTACATGCGGACCAGCATTTGTGTGCGTCGGACACGGCGCTCAGCCTGTTTTGCCACGACCTGATCAACGAGCAAGAGGGCTGTCATGTGGTCTGCGTCGTCTGCGCACAACATGGCCCCGAGCCTTCTCTCCAGTTGCTCCTGCTCACCGGCAATGCGCCGCCGTTCAGGCAGGTCCGAACGAAAGATCGCATCGATCTTCGCAACCTGCTGTTTTGTGAGTGCCAAATCTCGCTGAACATCTGGCGAGTTCCACCATTGAGACTGTCCGGCGAAGCTCGATAGCGCAGAGGCCACGGTCAAGCCAACGGCTCCGAGGACCATAACGTGATTCATGTCCCATACTTACGCGCTTAAGGCTAGTCAGCCATCCGGTCTGTACTGGATCGGCCGTACAGCACGGGACCATCGAACTGACGGGCCCGCGGCGGCGTTTCGAAAAGTCCCGCGAGGCAGAGCGAGCGGCCGGCAACGCCAAACAGCGTCCCCCTGGCCAGCGCCGGCGCGTAGCCGACGATCCGCTCGCCTCGTCGTTCACGAACGGCCAGGCCGCGAACGTTCCCTCTAGGCCCGGTGATAACAAGCCACAGTGGTCCGTCCTTTGCGGTGTATCGGCCAGACAGGCGCAGCCCTTGGTCGCGCACCTCCACCTCCACGCTCGCCGCGCATGTCCCGGTTCTTGCCGGGAACGCGCGCGTGGCCGGGTGGCCAATGGCGCGGACGAGCCGATTTCCGAAAAACCCGTACTCGTGCTCTCTCAGAAATGGCAACAGCCTGACGGGCACCTGCGGATCGGGATGCAGGTCGGACGCTATCGCGTGTTCGTCGGGTGTCCCCGCAACGATCGAAAGCACTGCCGCGGTCGCCCGATCGGCGCGTTGCACGAACGGTTCGTCGGCCACCGTCTGTATCGTCATCGCGGGCTCGAGTCCTGACAGGAGGGCGCCATGGATGGCCCAGCGGGCGACTCCCCACTCGCGAACCGGCGCAAGGGAACCGCCGAATGCAAGCAGTCCGACCCAGTAGAGCGAGCTGAACGCCATGTATCGGCTGGATGCAGGAACGCCGATCTCCGCTCGGGCCATGGCCGTGAGCAGCGCGACACTCAGACCAAACGCAACAAGCCCCACCGCCAGGTCGCCCAACCGGCTTCTCCCGCCGCGCACGGTTCCATGCACCACTGCGAAGACGCCGAGTCCGATTAATAGCGCCCCCAGCAATACCCTGAGATCGTCTCGGATGTAGAGCGGAGGCAGGTACCGACAGACAAACAGAAGCGTATCGATCGGCCGCGTCAGCACCATCATCGGCGCCGTGCTGGGTTCGGCCGCGAGCCAATGCGGCTCGGAGCGGTACTGTCGCTCGTGCCGCGGCAATCAGGACATGTTGGAGAACAGAGCCGCGAAGGTCCGGCTCGCGCAAAAACGCCGCGACCAGGATCCCGATCAGCGCTCCCTGAAGCCCCAGGCACGCGGCGATCAGTGCGATGGCATCGCCTCCGAGCAGCATGTCGCGGCCGAGGAACAGCAGCCGGGAATCGGTTCGTAGTGTCCGTTGAAGGGGGTCCAGAGCTCGGCAAAGACGTCGCCGCTTTGCGCGATGTAGCGGTAAACCGTCAGCAGGTCCCATTCGTCCCAGAACGGCACGATGAGTCGCGCCTCCCACGCGTCGCGAACGGTTGTGCAGGCAAACGCGAGCGAACCAGTCCACAGCAGCCCGATGAGCGTTCGCCGCCAGGTCGTGGCGGGGGTTCGAGAGCCGTCAAAGGTCGGCAGGGCTTTACTGACGGGGATTTGGGCCCAGTTCACACTCACTCGTCAGCGGTCCCCCGCGCCATCACCTTGCGAAACGCAGCCGTGAGCTCCATGGCTTCGACGTTGGCTGGATCGAGGCTGAGCGCACGGGTGACGATTTCCGATCCCTCCGCCAGGTCGCCGCGGACGCCGAATGCCCGCGCCAGCAGCAGTAACGCCTCAGTGTTCGCCGGGAGAAGCGCTACGGACCGTTCAGCGTGCAGGATGACCTGGTCGGGGCTCGCGCGGTTCTCGAAGAGCGCCCTCGCAAGTAACAGGTGACCGCGACCAGATTCCGGACTCAGCGCGACTGCTCGTTCAAGTGGAGGGATGGCCGATGCCGCGTCGCCGGAGGCAAGCCTCGACGCACCAAGACGCCGAAGCACGGACGGTTGATCCGGGTGACGGGACAGGACGCGTTGATAGTGGACGATGGCACGCCTAAACCATTGCACCTCCAAAAGTTCATTACCCAGGCGCCAATCGGCATCGCCGGACTCCAGGTCGGGATACGCGGTGTAGTCCGCATCGGGCCAGCGGTCCAGCCAGTAGACGAAAATTGAATTGCCGATGACCTCTGTCGGCGTCCTGCGGCGCAGGCCGCTGTAGAACAGCCGCCATTGCGGATCGAGGTAGACCCCCGTTAACACGGTGGCGCTGACCGCAACGTAGCCGGGAAGCGTGGGCCGCGACCAGCGCTCCGATGCGTCCGGTAATCGAAATCCCGGCGTGGCCGCCGGCAATCCGGCATAGTCGATACCGTAGTATTCCGGGTCGGCGGAGCCGAAGTATGCGAGATGCACTCGCTGGATGTCGCGTCGAGTCATCCATGACTTCAGCAATTTGAGATCCTGGCCCCAGTCGATGTTCGAGTCTGCCAGGTATTCGGATCCATGACGGGGGCCGCCGACCAGCACGTTGAAAAACGTCAGCGTGTGCGGATAGACGCTCGCCAGCGCCAGCGCGTACATCGCCACGGGAGCCGCGAGGACTACGCGGCCCAACCGCGTTTGAACGAGCGTCTGCACGCCGGCGGCCGTGATGACCAGGAGAAACGGATAGATCGGGAGGATGTGCCGGACACCGACCTGAAAGGGGTTGTTCATGGCTGCCGCGAGATAAATCGCGATGGGCACGAACAAGAAGCACTCGTTGAGGCGTCCGAGCTCGCGGGGGCGCCTGAGGCAGACCGCCACGCCGATGGCGAGCAGGACGAGGAACCCGAGCGGTGTCTTGATGAGGAAGGCGAGCGGAAAGTAGTACCACCAGCCGCTGCCGCTGTAATCGCCCGCGAGGAAGAAGTGACCGTCCGTCATCGATTGCGCGAAGATCAAAAATCCTTCCGTGAACATGTTCGGCAAGAGATGATGGTGATCAATCCAGCCCGTAAGGCGTGCGAGTGCGGGAACGGTCTTGGCGAGAGATGCCGTCTCGAGGCTCAGAACCCAGGCCGCGGATTCGCTCGGCGCGTATCGAAAGCCGTAGACCGACCAAATTGCCAGTACGGCTGCCGCCGCGAGCGTCAGCACCAGCGCGGCGATACGCCGCGGGGTGATGGAGGTACTGGCGCGGGCGGCACACGCCAGCAGCACGACAATCAGCGGTCCGAGGATGAGGGCGGAAAACTTCGTGACGATCGCCAGCATGAAGAAGGCGATGAGCCCGGCGATATTCGCCGCCGAGTAGCGACGCGTGGTACGCCAGAGAAAATATACGGTCCCGAAGATGAAGCAGGCGCTCCCGGCGTCGGTCGTAACGAGCGACGTGTGGGCGAGCACGTTCGGCGAGATGGTATAGAACGCCGTTGCGAACGCGGCGGGTACGAGTCCGAGCCACTCGTAGGTCCAGGCAAACACCAGTACGCCGAGCCCAATGCCGCACAGGACGATCATGAAGCGCGCCGCATTGAGGAGGCGGTCCGCATCGTTGTCGATGTACAGGAACTTCGTGGCGTGGGTGAACGCCGTATCTCCTGAAACCCATTCGCGGGGCGGGGTGCGGTCGATCACGGTCGTGTCGAGACGGACGTCGGCGATGAACAGGAGTGGCAACGCCGCCCACATGCGCATGAAGGGCGGGTGGGTGCCTTCGAAGCGGTAATCACCTTCCGCCAGCGCGGCGTAGCCGGCGGCGAGGTGGATCGGCTCGTCGAAGGTGGCCGACTTCTGCCGCTGTCCGAACCATTGCAGCAGGGTGAAGGTCAGTGCGAACAGGCCCAGGACGAACGCAATCTGGACGCGCCGGACCGTTACCCGGGACGACATGGCGGCTCACCATAAAGCGGGCGGTCGCAATGGGGAATCCGGTCTTCTAAGGAGATGGAGTGGGTGCTGGACGGTATTCACCGGTCCCCCCCGCGTTGGCCAGAGTCGAGAACTCCCCTCTTCGCCGACCCAGTGAGCCGTGGTCCGGCATCGAATCAGGGGCAATGTCGGCCCCTTTCGCCCTGGGGAACCGCGCATCAGTCGACAACATCCTCGCGCGGCTCGTCGATCCGCCCAGCTATTCGACCGTCCGCGTGATGCTGACCCGCCTGGAGAAGAAAGGTTATCTCCAGCACACGCAGGAGGGCTTAAATACGTCTACCCGGCGACGGTGTCGCCAGCGACCGCGAAGCGAATGCATTTGTCAGACAAAGGCTCGTGGACACCAGAGGAGCTCGAGGAACTGAAGGCCGAGGTCGAGACCGCAAGAATCGCCATGCATGGCAATCGGGATCCTGAAAACCTCATTCCTCTTCATCAACCCGCTCGTACGAGTGGCTGCAGGGACTGTAGATGATTTTGTCGCTGCCCAGTGCACCAGCGATCAACAGAGATCTACAGTTGCGCAATCAGCGGTCGCAAGGCGCGGCGTGCCACCGACGAATGAGCGTCCGTGCCCAACGCCTCACTCGAAGAGTCCCAGAACCCACGCTGCCACTGCAATCATGACGACGGCAATCGCCACCCATATCGCGTAACGTGTCGTCGATTGGTAGCGAAGATCGATCGGAGGCATACCGGTACCCGGCACGAGCTGACGATTGCTGCCCGGATCCAGCGAGAGCGCATGCAGGTGTACAACGACCATGGCACCAGCGCGATCGCTGCCGGCGGGCGTAACCAGCAACGCGTCGGCTCTGAGCCGGTCGATGTCAACGAGCAGATCGGTGACCGTTCCGAGCCGACGTCCGTCGTGACTCCGGACTCCCCACCCTCGGACATCGCGCGCCGGATCCGCCAATCGCAGCGTCGGGAGCTCCGTGAGCGGGCGCTCAACCATCGAATCCCTGTCGTACTCGCGAAATCCGTTCGGGGCCATAGGACCCTCCGTCCAGCACGGCTGCGCGTCGGACTTCAGTCCCGCGGGGGAGCCGCCGGAATGGACGTCTCCATCGTTCCGGGAACCCTTGCACGCCCCGTCAAGCTGCTATCGCGCCGCCGTCGGCGCGTTGCGGGCGGCCTTCAGGTGAAGAAGGTCGACCAGACGACGGCCGGAGTCGGGAACGGCAGTGCTCGTTCCTCGCACGATCTCCCGTGCCGTGATCTTACGGCCGTAGATCTCCTCACTGGCGTCGTCGTCCGGACGCAGCGAGGTGCCTTCGAGCGACACCCCTGCGAACAGACCGCGCGTGCGGGAATAGCTGAGCATCTCGGCGCGCAGAGACGCATCGGTGGAGGCGCCCGTGTCACGTCCCTTGGGTCCAGCCGCGACGGACATGTTTGCGCCGAGTTGAACCTTGGTGCTCAGGAGCGCCTCGACACCGCGCGTGTTCATAACCAGGAGCACGAGGTCAGTAGACTGCGCACCCAACTGCAGACCGAAGCTGCCGCCTTCGATCGCATACATCGCGGGTGAACCCCACACTCCCTCAAAGCCCGCGCCGGCGCGACAGACCATCGCCCCGCGGCCGTAGCTGCCACCGATGCCGATGGCCACCTTCGTCATCGATGGAATGACGATGACGCATTCGGCCTTGTTCAAGAGATCCTGGGGAATGGACTCCGGAAGGTTGAGGATCTCCTCCATCACGAGGCCGGCGTTCTCCAGACGGCCCTGTTCCTTGTTCTGGGCGATGACGCTGACCGTCGTCAGCATGAAACACAGCGCAAGACTGAACGAGCGAAACATAAATGATCCTGTGACTTTCTGTCGAATGGGAAACCACAACCACGAATGGGTAGGGAAACTGCCTGCTCCACGCGCGTTACACACCTTGGCCACCAGCGTACCGGTTGCGCCGCCCGAGAGATGTTCTGAACGGGACACTCGAACGGTCGAGCCGTGGGCTCTGTTGGCGAGATCATCTTCGTGCTCGCGTTGAATCGCTGAGTACGCCGGCTGCCGGTAACCCGGCGACGAGGCCATCACTGTACCGCCCAGGCGGAAGTGAACTGTCACGTTCTGAACAGCTCAATGTCGACGATGCGCGTAGCGTACTGAGAGGCGAGACGTGACCGTGACCTCGGTCGAGATCTTCGCCGCGCACATCCATGTCGCGGTGTACGGGACACCCGCCACGTCGGTCGCATCGCGCCGTGATCAAACAAGTCCGGCGCACGGGGTCTTCACACGTCACAGGAGGCAACATGTCTGGAAAGAACACCGCGGTGTTTGGCGTCTATCCGACTCACGAGAGCGCGGACGCCGCCGTTGACACGTTGAGAACGAAAGGGTTTCGCAGCACCGACATTTCAGTGTTGTTCCCGCAGAACGTCGGCTCGAAAGAGTTTGGCCATGAGAAGGGCACGAAATCGGCGGAAGGCGCCGTCGCCGGTGGCGGAACAGGCGCCGTCATTGGCGGCGCGCTGGGTTGGCTGGCCGGGATCGGCATGCTTGCGATTCCGGGTGTCGGGCCCTTCATCGCCGCAGGGCCCATCGTCGCCACCCTCGCCGGTATGGGCGCCGGCGGAGCGATCGGCGGCACGACCGGCGCGCTCATCGGATTGGGTATCCCGGAGTACCAGGCGAAGCGGTACGAGGGGCGGATGAGGAAGGGCGGAATCCTCCTGTCGGTGCACGTGGATGATCAGGAGTGGGCGACAAAGGGCAAGCACATTCTCGAGCAGACGGGCGCAGAAGACAT
>DASRPK010000014.1:0-6384 GCA_035646395.1 Gemmatimonadaceae bacterium
TCTGCCATGTGGTTCGAACGTAACCACCCGCCGTGGAAGCGGCAGGTTGGGGTCAGATTGGGGTCAGATGGGGGTCAGACCCCCATCTGACCCCAATCTGACCCCTGACCCTGACCCCTTACTCCTCGAGGAGGACCAGGATGGGCAGGCGTATGATGAATTCGCTCCCCTTGCCGGTGCCTTCGCTCCGGGCCTCCACGGAGCCGCCGTGCATCTCCACCAGGCGCCTAACGACGGACAAGCCGATCCCGAGCCCGCCCTGGGACCTCGCCACCGACTGCCTGGCCTGCACGAACATGCGAAAGACGTGAGGGAGTGTCTCCGGCGGAATGCCAATGCCCGAGTCGCGCACGGAGATCACCACCCGATCTCCCTCCTGTTCCGCGGAAAGTGAGATATGGCCACCGGCCTCGGTGTACTTGGCGGCGTTGTTCAACAGGTTGGATAGCGCCTGGGCAAGACGGACCGGATCGGCGTCCAATAGCACAGGCAGCGCCGGGAGCGTCACCGTCAACTCGTGGTGTGCGGCTTCGATAGCGGGGCGGCTCGCCTCGACGGCATTCTTGATCACGGTCGCCAGTTCGACCCATTCCTTACGCAGCTCGAGCCGGTTGCTGTTGATCCGCGACACGTCCAGCAGGTCATCAACCAGGCGGACCATCTGCTGAACCTGCCGATCGAGGATCGAGCGGGCATGAAGGAGCATCGCCGGGTCATTGTTCGACAGGCGAAGCAACTGCAAGCCGTTGCGCATCGCCGACAGCGGGGTGCGCAGCTCGTGGGAGAGCGTGGCGAGAAACTCGTCTTTCCGCCCGTCCTGGTCGCGCAGGTTGGACACCACCCGCAGGCACTGGTGCGCGATCGTGACCTGATGCGACAGCGCGTGCATGACCTCGATGTCGTCCGGCTCGAAGTCGTCCCGTGTCCGGCTGGCGAAGCCAAGAACTCCGACGAGACGTGAACCTGCAATCAGTGGATGACAACTGCAGCTTCGAGCGCCAGCGCCCGTCAGGATCGATGACGTCTGGTCCACGACGTCCGTCGAAACAACGGAAGCGTCGGCATCCGCGCGCACGTCGAGCCGTACAATCTCGCTGGTTGACCCCTCGGGCAGGCCCGAGAACGAAACGAGCTTCAGTGCACCGGCATGATCATCGAACGCATACCAGACGTAGAGATCGAGGCCGAGCGGTACCCGCAGCATTTCGTACAGCTCATCGAGAAGCGCGTCCGGTTCGTCCGCGGTCAGGAGGATGCTCGCTGCGTTCCATAGCAATTTGCGCCGCGTGTCTGGTTGGCGGCGCGCAGACTCACGCTCGTCCGAGACGGGAATGGAACGAGCGCCCTCTTCGCGCGGCGCAACCGCCGGGAGAGGAGTCGTCGTCAGGATCTGGTGCCCGGGCCGTTCATTCATGCCGCAGAAAGTTGAGCATTGAAGGTTCGGCTGCGCGTGATGGAACTCACGTCGCGATTGGGTTCTGTGTCAACACCGAAACGTCCCTGTTTCACTGCCTGACGATCTATGATCGCCCAGACGGCAATTCGGCGAACGACGATGCCCGCGGTACCTGTCTCATGGCGTGCACCAATTCCGGTGGTGGGATGACCAGTTTGCGTGCGCGCAGATCCAGCCAGCCGCCGGTCGAACGAATGGTTGCAGCTCGCTCTCCGCGCTCGGACCATACCTCGTTTTCGATGATAAAACGGGCCGCGTCGGCACTCAGACCGAGGGCGGCATGGGTGACCGTTACCACCTCGTGCAGGCCGATCTCGCGGAAATACTCCAGCTCGTCCTTTCTTACCACGGGGCCGATCGCCAGCCGCAGAAATTCGGACGGCGGGAACCCATGTTCCGCGAAAAACGCCATGCGAACGTCGGCGGCAAGATCGAGGTACGCTCGGTTCGCCAGGTGCCCGTTGAAATCCATCGTCCCCCAGCCGGCCAGGAATTGCCTGGCATAACGCTCTCCAGTTTTTTCGATCACGCGCTACCCCGAGCTCTGGTTTTTTTCTCAGCAATTGGAGCGGATCTATTCAGCCCCCCCAACCCCCGGTAGGTTGCATGCTTCGGAATCGTTGTGGAAAGCGCTACTCCGGTTTGCGCCGGTCAGGAACGAGGGGGAAGTTTAGCGGACAATACACGACTCGAGACGGTTACGGTGGACTGATCGCCGCGCGGCAGGAGATTGAGTGGCAACGAAGAAGGGCCCGTCGAATGACACGCCGACTGCGCCGGTCGAAGCACCGGCCGATCCACATACTGACGGCGATGATGGCGCGTTAGGCACAGCCGAAACACCTGCTTCCGCCGGGTCGATTTCGGCTGGTTTCCCGATTGTCGGCATCGGCGCCTCAGCCGGCGGTCTCGCCGCGTATGAGGCATTTTTCAACGGTCTGCCGACCGATCACGAAACCGGCATGGCGTTCGTGATCGTCCAGCACCTGTCGCCGGACCACAAGAGCATCCTTGGCGAACTGATCCAGCGCTATGCGCGCATGCCAGTCGATGAAGTGGAGGATGGAATGCGCGTGGAGCCCAACCACGTGTACATCATCCCGCCGAATCGCGACATGTCGCTCGAGAACGGGACCCTCCAGTTGCAGGAGCCCGCCGAGGCGCGCGGTCAACGGTTACCCATCGATTTCTTCTTCCGATCCCTTGCCCGTGAGCATGGTGAACGGGCGATCTGCGTGATTCTCTCGGGCACCGGGAGTGACGGCACGTTAGGCGCGCGTGCCGTGAAGGGAGAAGGGGGGATGGTCATGGCCCAGGAGCCGGCAACCACCGAGCACGATGGCATGCCGCGCAGCGTGATCGGCACCGGGATAGTGGATTTCGTCCTCCCTCCTGCGGAGATGCCGAACCAACTCATGGCGTACGCTCAGCACGCGTTCTCGAGGCCGCCGCGTGCGAAAGTGCCTGCCGCGCCGGACAACAGCATGCTGAAGCGATTGACCAGCCTTCTGAAAGCTCAGACCGGTCATGACTTCTCCCAGTACAAATCGACCACGCTGCTGCGGCGGATGGAACGGCGCATGGCGCTCCATCAGGTCCAGACCGACGAGGAGTACCTCAAGCTCGCGCGCCAGAATCCGGCGGAAATCGAGGGGTTGTTCCGGGACCTGCTGATCGGGGTGACCAACTTCTTCCGCGATCCGGACGCCTTCAAGGTGCTCGAGGAGACGGTGATTCCTCGTATCATGAAGTCGAAAGACCTGCACGACCAGTTTCGCGTCTGGATCTGCGGCTGCAGTACCGGTGAAGAAGCGTACTCCATCGCGATTTTGCTACAGGAGTACATCGAGGCCGCGAAGCGTTCGATCAAGGTTCAGGTCTTCGCGACCGACATCGACCACGTGGCGATCGAGCACGCCCGCGCGGGATCGTACCCGGCGAGCATTTCTGCCGACGTGTCTCAGGAGCGCTTGAACCGTTTCTTCGTGCACGACCAGCAACGCGACGCGTATCGCGTCCAGAAGGTTATCCGCGACATGCTCGTATTTTCCGAGCAGGACGTGATCAAGGATCCCCCGTTCTCGAAGGTGGACCTGATCAGTTGCCGGAACCTGCTCATTTACCTGAACAGCGACGTGCAGCGGAAACTGATCCCGCTGTTCCACTACGCGTTGAATGCAGGCGGAACGCTTTTTCTGGGGACGTCGGAGTCGATCGGGGAATACGCGCGATTCTTCACGCCCGTCGATCGAAAGTGGAAGATCTACGATCGAGAAGCCGTCGATGAGGAGCCGGCCCGGCTCGGTCTCGGCGAGTTCGTGCCACCCATCCGGAACGCGCGGGACCGGCACCGTCCCGCGACCGGTTCAGCCGGGTCGGATTTCTCGAGCAATTGGCGCCACCTGACCGAACAGGCGCTCCTCTCGCATTACGCCGAAGCAGGAATACTGGTCAACAGCCGCGGCGAAATCTTCTACATCTTCGGAAGGACCGGGCAGTTTCTGGAACCCTCGTCCGGTGACGCGTCACTCAACATCCTGACCATGGCCCGCCAGGGCCTGCGTCGTGAGATGACGACTGCGCTGCACCGCGCCGTCGCGCACAAGAAAACGGCGGAATACCGCGGGATCCACGTCAAGTCGAATGGCGATTTCGTCTCGGTCGACATGACGATCACGCCGGTCGATATGCCGCACGGCGGTCGTTCCGACTTGTACCTCGTCATCCTCGAGGAAACACCGGCCGTCGACGAGAGTCCGGAAAAAGCTCCGATGGATCGCTCGGAAAGCAGCAGTCGAGTAGCAGAGCTCGAAATTGAGCTCAAGTCCAAAGAGGACTATCTGCAGACGACGCTGGAGGAGATGGAAACAACAAACGAGGAGCTGAAATCGACGAATGAGGAGATGCAGTCCGTCAACGAAGAGCTGCAGTCGACGAATGAAGAGCTCGAGACGTCGAAGGAAGAGCTTCAGTCCGTCAACGAAGAATTGTCGACGGTGAACGCCGAATTACAGGACAAGGTCGCCGATCTGTCGCGCGTCAACAACGACATGAACAACCTGCTTGCCGGGACCGGCATCGGTACGGTCTTCGTCGACAACTCGCTGCGCATCCTGCGGTTCACGCCGGCAGCAACGCAGGTGATCAACCTCATTCCAGGCGATCTCGGCAGGCCCGTAGACCACATCGTGTCGAACCTGGTCGGGTATCAAGCCCTGATGGACGACATCCGCGAAGTGCTCGACACGCTGCAGCCGAAGGAAGCGGAGGTGCTGACGAAGAACGGCGCGTGGCATCTAATGCGGATTCGACCATACCGGACCATCGACAACATGATCGAAGGGGTGGTGCTCACCTTCGTCGACATCAGCGAGCGGAAGAAGGCGGAGCGGAAGCTGGCTGAGAGCGAGACGCGCTACCTCTCCATCTTCAATCAGGCCCTGGCCGGCCTGGCACAAACCGATGTAAATGGCCTATTCACGATGGTGAATGACCGCTTCTGCGAGATGCTCGGTTACACCCGGGAGGAATTGCTGAAGCTGCGAATGATGGATATTACCCATGTCGAGGACAAACCTCGCAACAGGGTGCTGCTGGACGAATTGCTTGCCGGCGGACCGAATTTTTCGGTCGAGAAGCGATACGTGCGTCGTGACCTGGGCGTGGTCTGGGTCGCAGAACGGGTGAGCGCGATCTGCGATAATAAAAAGGTTCAATCGCTGGTTTCCATCACCTTCGATAAGGACCCTGCCGAGGCAAAGTGAAAAGGACCCTGCCGAGGCAAAGTCGAAGTAAGCGAATTCTGCAGGACCAATGAGAAGGGCCGACGTTGAGGGTGCATGGCATCTGAAACCCACGATCGCGAGGCACGCCAGGCGCGAGCCGGCGAATTGTCGCCTGACGAGGGGCGTCGAGCCCCCCGGTCGGAGCCTAACGCCCACGACGAGGGGCGGCTGCTTCACGAGTTGAGCGTGTACCAGAGCGAGCTCGAATCGCAGAACGAGCAACTCCGGCAGGCACAGACCGAGCTCGAGGAATCCCGGAGCAGATACCGGGATCTCTACGCCGAAGCCCCGATCGCATTCCTGACGGTCGGCATTCAGGGCCGCATACTCAGCGCGAATCGCCGCGCGGCCGAGTTGCTTCGGCTGTCGCTGCTGACCGCGGGCCGACGTCGCCTCACCGAGTTCATGTCGTCGGACGACTCAGCGTATTTCACGCAGCAGTTCGCGGCGCTGTATCGGTCACGGGATCCGGTCAGGATCGAATGCGAGATGCGGCGGGCGGATGGCAAGACGTTCTGGGCCGAGCTGACCATGAACCTGTCGCGCGATGGCGCAGATGGATCGCCGTTATGCCGCGTTGCGCTGACGGACCTGACGGACCGGAAACGGATGCAGGACGACACGGCGCGCCTGGTAGCGATCGTCGCGTCATCGGATCAGGCCATCATCAGCAAGGATCTCGAGGGAACCGTCACCACGTGGAATGCCGGGGCCGAGCGGCTGTTCGGGTTTACTGCGGCGGACGCGATCAATCACAGTATTCACTTCATCGTCCCTGCTGATCGCGCGAGCGAGGAGGAAGAAATCAGGCACCGGGTCCGGCTCCGCGAGACGATCGCCCTGGAAACTGTCCGGATCCGTCAGGATGGCACGCGAGTTCCCGTCTTCGTCTCGGCCGCTCCCATTTTCGCGCAGGGACGCGTGTCGGGTGTGTCGTACATCATCCGCGACATCAGCGAGCAGGTCGAGGCCCGCCAGGAAGTGGCAAGATTGCTCGACAATCTGCGACAGGCGGATCGCCGGAAGGACGACTTCATCGCGACGCTGGCCCACGAGCTGCGGAACCCACTCGCCCCGATCCGGAATGCGGCCGCGGTAATGCGCTTCGCGCCTGACCTCACGCCGAAGCTGCAGTGGTGCCGG
>DASRPK010000015.1:0-4255 GCA_035646395.1 Gemmatimonadaceae bacterium
GGAATTCCCCCTGGCCGTTCGCAGAATACCTACCGATGGGAGTCCCCTCCCGGAGGATCCCGATGTCAGTTTCAGTGGCACCTCGGCCGGCCGTTGGGAGGGCGATACGCTGGTTGTGGAGACGATCGCGATTGATACGAGGATGAGGAATATCTCGGTGGGACGATCGGGAGACCGGAACGCTTGGACGCATAGTGAGCAGGAGCGTGTCATCGAGCGCTTCAGCCGGCCTTCGAAGGACTTCCTCACCTACCAGGTCACCGTAGACGACCCCGTAGTTCTCACGCAGCCTTTCATTTCGGCACCTTGGCGTTGGTCGCTGGCGCAGGGTCCTGACGACGTCTGGACGGAGTACCTGTGTACGGCAAACGAAGATCCGGCGCTTTTCGAGAAAACGGACCAAAAATACAAAGATGCCTACGACGCGGGCGAGTTGGGGCGTGGGGCCGGGGATGGGCCCGGCGAACCATAAGAATCACTTACGCGGACCGTCGGCGCCGCGTCTATTGTTGAACAGATCGTCCATCGGCAGACCTTTTTCCCGGCGGTTGCAGTAGGCCTCGAACTCCCAGGCACCGGTGATCGTGCAGACATCGGTCGCGTACGTCGTGCGGATGCGGTCGTCGCAGACAACCCATTCCTGGAGTTCGACGTCTGGCATCCGCCGCAATGTCAGCGTATTTCCGACCAGCACCTTCGTATAGATTTCCGGGTCATCGAAGGTAACTTGGAGTTCCAAGGTGTCGTAATCCACGGGCCGGTAACGTTCGATCAGGCGCAACGATTCGCTATGGGGATGCCCCTCGGTGTCGAGCCAGGTGAGGTCGTTGAATCCGACGGTGTCGACGACGAGCGTGTCGCCCTCCCAGCGGCCGGTGGAGTGGCCCATCCAGGTGGAAGGAGTAACGGCGGGATCGGGATGCGAACGGCCGTCCATCCAGACGTTGCGGGGCCAGTGGCCCCACTCGTAGTGAAAGAAGACGCGGTTCGGGAGGTGAAAGATCTCAAATGGACGCCCGCTGCGGCCCTCGTAGATCAAGCGAGTGATGCCGACGGGAGCGCAGGCTTTGACGTAGGGGTCATACAGGTCACGCTGAATCGTGCGGACCTTTGAGGCGGCGAGCCGGTCCTTGTACTTCTCGCGGGCCTCGGGACGCATGGCCTCCTCAGCCGTAGTTACGCCGGAGTCGCTGCTGGTAAAATAGCGGTTCCCCGGAATCCGCGCCCAAATACCTGAGAGATCCGGCTTTCCGTTCGGCTGGCGGGGCACCGGCCTGGCCTGCTCCGGCGCCTGGCCTCCATGCGCCGAGGTCGGGGGCGAGACAACCAGCAGAATTCCTACACCGAGCAGTGCGCCAAGCGAGGGCAAGCGATTCCACATCTTGGAGTTCCTCCAAATCACGAGCGCCAAAGCACCTGCGACTGAGCGAAGACGAACGCCCTTATGCGGGGCCCTCACGGAGGACCTTTCCGTTTACAACCAGGCTGATAAACCGGATGCGCCGGAGACCGTCCTTGTGGGGATGAAATACCATTTCGATCTGGTCGCCCGCCTTAATCGTGGTCTTGTTCCATCCGCTGCGGACGAGACCGCCCACAGGACCCATTTCGGCGATCCATTCTTCCTGGACGCCCTGCGCGTTCCTCGCCGTGAAATGAATGGTGGCGTGCGGGTTGGCCCAGCGGAACTCCGTCACCGTCCCCTTCAGTTCGACCGTGCGGGAGTCGTCGTACACGACTTCGGAATGGTGCGCAGAGAGGGCGGCGGAAACCGCGAACAGAATTCCCGCCAGTCCCAGACTTCGGAACCACCATCCACGGAACCACTTTGTTTTCATCTTGGTATCTCCACACGATGGGGACCGGCGGCGGAAAGGCCGTGGGTGGCCCGTCCCGCCGCCGGGTATTCCGAGGTCTAGAAGTCGAACTGCGCGCTGAACTTGAAGACCCGGGCCGTCAGGATCTCGGCGGGATTCAAGAACTGGTCGAAGGTCTCCTGATATCTGAGGATCGTGTTCGCGTTCAGGGCGTTGTAGAGATCCAGGTTCAGCCGCGCGCGTTTACCACCGAAGTTCAGGAGCTTGGAAATCCGCAGGTCGACCTGGTGGAGCCGTTCTCCTCGCACGTCGCCTCCCACCTGGTTTTCAAACCTTCCGTACTTGCCCGGCGAAATCAGGTGGATGTCCACATCCGGTTCGCCACCGGAGAGCGGACGGCCAAGGCTTGGCTGCACCTCCGCGTTGGTAAAGAGATACAGGGCCAGTATCGACGGCCCCGACCTGGTCTGATAAGTGGCGACAAGCTGCACCTCCACCCGGGGAATCGTGTAGGCGCCGTAACCCTTGAACCGCGTCGCGAGCGGCTCCACGCGGTGGCAATGCTGCGTGCTGGGGCCCATCCGTTCGGTCGTCAATAGCCCTCGCGTCGCGACCGCCAGCACACTCACCTTCGAGACGATGTCGCAGTTGTCTTCCACGCGCCGCCCGGTACTGAAGCCGCCCTGGAAGAACATCCCCGGCCCAGGCCGCGCGTTGAGCACGACGTCGCCGCCGTCCCAGTAGTCCTGCTGTTTCCCATACTCGCGCGAGAGCGTCACGAGCGGGTCAGGCGCCCGGCCGAAGACCGCCGGCTTGATGTCGTACAGGTCGTCGATGACATAGCCGCCGCCACCGGGCAGACCCGGATGGCGCGGCGCCGTGACGCTGAACCGATCGAAGTCTGCCGGCGTGGTGGCGAGGTCAACCGCCAGGTCGAAGTTCCCGTACCAGCGGCGGAAGTAGGAGACGTCCAGCGAGACCCTCGGCGCGATCTGCTGCTGGACGCCCGCCGAGAACTCCCAGTTGAATTGCCGCTTTCCGTACCCGGTCACCGCATCCTCGTCGAAGTTCAGGTTGACCGCACCCGTGCCGAAGTTCTCGTTCGACAGCGGGCCGCACTCACCGTTGCGCCCCGGCGTGTTAGCCGTCAGATCGCAGTCGGGGATGAAGTTGCGGTTCGTGTCGGTCCAGGTCCGGGTCGCGTCCATGACCAGGTTGCGGCTCGAGTTGGCCAGCCGGGCGAAGCCCGCATCCGGCCCCACGGCGAGCACGTAGCGACTCAGACTCGCCTTCAGCGCGGTCGTCCCCTTGCCCGTCAGGTCGTATACCGCCGACAGTCTCGGGCTCAGATCGTGGAGGCCCCAGCCGTCCACCGCCTTGATCGTGATGTCGCGGTTTGGCGCGAGCACCGCTGGACCGATGCGCTGTTCGGGGTAGCTGACGTGGAAGTAGTCGTACCGCGCTCCCAGGTTCATGGTGAGCTTGTCCACCGTCCAGCGATCCTGCACGTAAATCCCCGCGTCGGCATCGACGTCGGCCCTCCATCCGGCCTGCTTCGAATTCCGGCCATCCGGCCCGGGCGTCGCGTAGGCAAGCAGGCTGATCCGATCGGGAGTCGGCTCGCCAGTGCCGGCGATCCCGTTTCTGATGCGATAGCTCACCGGCACCGACTGCCAGTTGACGAAGTGGACGCTCCCGACCTTGTGATTGAACCCCACCTTGAACGCGTGGGACCCGGTAATGTAGGACATCGAGCCCGCCAAGCTGTTGGCGTCCTGCGTGAACCATCTGTAGCCGTTTGCACCGCGGTAGTTCAGGCGCGTGTCGCGATCCTGCGCGGGAACCAGCGTGCCTGTCTCGCCGTTCGGTCCCCAGACATACAGTGACTTATCCAGGATGTCCGATTGGACAGTGTCGCTGTACGACGTGTACCTCTGCCCCCTCAGTTCCAACAGCAGCTTGTTGTTGACCGGCATCTGCCAGTCGCCCCCGATCAGACGCTGCTTCGGGCGGTCGTCCCAGGTGCCGGCTTCCGGACTGGTCGTGATGGAGACACTTCCCGGGCAGAAGCAATAGCTGGCGTCGTAATGCAGGAACCCGATCCGGTTCCGGGCACTCGCCTGCCAGGTCACGCGGCTCTGCGTGTCGGGCTGTCTCATCTCGTTGACCGCGCGTTGACCGCGGTCGGCCTCGTACTGCCACGACTTGGGATTGTTGACGTTCTTGTTCGGATAGATCCCCGCGACGTAGTCGGCCGACACGTTGTACCGCGCCGCGACATAAAACCACAGCTTGTCCCGCGCAATCGGCCCGCCGAACGCGGGATTGATGTCCCAGAGCTGCTTGATCTTGTTCGGCGTGGCCAGGCCGCGCGCAATCAGGTCGTCGTCCAGGTTGTTGCTCTGCCATTCGCCGGGCGCATAGGCCCCAAACACAAC
>DASRPK010000016.1:0-2792 GCA_035646395.1 Gemmatimonadaceae bacterium
TCTCGCGCGGCCGCCCGGGCATCCCACCATCGATCGGGGGCCTTGACGAGGGCGATGAGCAGTCGGAGATCGTACGGATCGCGCAAATGGTCGCGAGCGAACGACGTTGCGACGGAAAGGGAACTCGGCATCGGACGCACCATCACACCTTCGGGGTTCGCCGTGGCGACCATGATCCCTTCAGGGTACGGGGCCGGCCCCTCTTAACCTATCGGGTCAAGGGGGGATATTCGGGGCAGACAAACCCGGAGGGGTTCCGCCGCGCAGCCGGGTTGACGAAGTGCTGTTTGGTTCGACGATTCGAAGCGTGCCGCGGCGAGCGACGATTCCCGTCCTAGTCCTTCCGGTGGTGGCCGGCGCTCACGAATGGATCGCCGGCGCCAGGACCTGGAACCACCTTGCTGCGGTCGATGGGGACCTGACTCTAGGAGTTCCCGCGTTTTGCGTCGTCAACACTTGGACGCGCACGCTCAAGCGCTGAATGATCGTCGGGATTGGGATCTGACGACGGTGGGTCACTCGCCGGAAAGGAGTCGGCGATCGTCTCGTCGAGCGCGGCTTCCCGAATCTGCCGTTCTTCCTCCGGTGTGTGCTGATGACCTGTTTTTTCTGATTCCATCACCCCTCCAATTCGTCACTTCAGGCCTCGCGTTACGGCTCGAGGGAATGGTGCAGGGGACGCGGTTTGTCATATCCACGACCGCCCCGGCCATATCGATTCAAGGTAGGTAGCAAGCGCGGCGGACATCTCCTTGATGGAGTGATACCTCCTGTCGGGATCGCGTTCCACCGCGGTCAGCAGGATGGTTCTCAGATCGGCATCGATCTCGGTATCGGCTTCGATGCGTTCGGACAGCTGTGTGTCCCAGGTCCATCCATAGCCCGCGATGAGGGTGTAGAGAACCGACCCGAGGGAGAACACATCGGCCCGGCCGTCGGGCACCATCCCGTGCGCTACCTCTGGCGCACAGAACCCGGGAGTCGTCGGGGGGTTATACACGACCCCGCTCGAGTGGCGTGCGACTTCGTATGACGACTCGAAGTCTACAATCCGTATAAGCGCTCTGCCCTCCTCGACACGATACAGGACATTCATCGGGTTCAGATCAACATGCAAGACGCCAATCTGGTGCAGCTCCGCGAGTGCCCTCGCGACCTCGAGGGACGTCCGGACATGGGCGACCAGGCGGTGGGGCAACCGCTCAGGACCGATCGTTGTCGCGAGCGGCCACTCGTCGAACATCGACATGATCAGGAAAAGGCGCCCATCAGGTAAGCGCCCGTGGTCCCACAGCAATGGGAAGTACGGCGAGTCTGGCAGTTCCCGATTGATGGTCGCCAACGTGGCGATTTCGTTCGTCAGGTTGTGGTCGTAGACGAGGCCTGGCTTGGTGAGCACCTTGATCAGCGCGTTCGCACGCGTGCGCAGGTCTTGCCCCACGAACAGCTGATGCCGGACGTGTTCGATGGACGCATGGCCGCTCCGGTCAGGTCCGAGGCGCTGAATGCTGCCGAATCGTTTGAACGCGGCCGACGGCAGCTCGGGGTCGAGCCGGTTACTTGCCATGGTGCTGTCAGGCGGCGCCTGTCGAGGCGCCGCCTGCACCATCATCGCGCGCCGCCGTTTAGAGTGTCTTCAAATATTCGACGAGATCCGCCTTCTCTGCAGGCGTTAGATTGAGGCCAAACAGCGTGTCGTAATGACTGATCACCGAATGCAGGTCTGGCGCGCTCCCGTCATGGAAGTACGGGGCGTGCTGCAGAAGGCCTCGAAGCGGCGTCGTCCGGTACTTGCCCGTTGCCGACCTCATCGCGTACGCCGGGTCCATGCCCGTTTCCGCCGGTTCGTGCAGCAACGGAACGCGGCGATCGGGCCCGCTGAGCACGTCCGTGAAGTTCGGACCCTGATGGCATGTGGCGCACTGCGCCTGGTTGCGGAACACCTGCTTCCCGCGCGCGGCGGCCGCGGCATTAACACTGCCCTTCGGCGCCTGCGGGCTTCGCAGGCTCAATTGATAGTCCAGCAGTGCGCCCAGCTTCGGCGTGACGAGGTCAGGTGTCTGCTGGATGAATAACCCGATCCGTGGATCGTTGAAGTTGCCTTTGCCGCCCATCTGGCCCACGCCAACGTAACTGTTCCAGTACGAGATCGGTCCGTCGGCGGTAAAGGTCTCGAACCCGACGCCGCGCAGCCCGTAAATCGGCGGAATCACAATCGGCAGTGATGGACTGTTCAGCGGGACGATATTGAACCCGTCGAATGCGTGGTGCCTGGGATCGTACTTGCCAGGACCCCAGTTCCTGAACTCCGCCTTCGTCGCGTCATCGAGTACTGGTGACAGCGCGACGATGGCGCCGACATTCAAGTCGGTGTTTGCCCATCCATCGAGGCGTTTCCCGATGCTCGGCGCAAAGGAGTCATCAACCGAAGAATGGCACAGCGCGCACGTCACGCCGACCTTCGTGAGCTGGCCTGCTGCATCGACGGTCCCTTTCACGCCCACCACGGCATTGAGGCGTAACAATTCGACGGTGACCGCCGGATCTGTCAGGTCGACCAGGCCGGCGCGGAGGGCAGCGACGATTTCGGCTGGGAGCGCGTCGACATCCACCTTCAGTCCGACCGCCAGCGCCGTTGCGGGATCGACCGCCGCGATGACCTCGTGCATCCGCAGGACATCCGTCCATAGCTGTTCGTCACCGAACGTGTCGTAGCGAAAGATCATCCTTCCATCTCGAAGGTTGAGCTGGCCGTCGCGGTCGGAGGCTCGAGGAGCAAACTGGCTGGCCTG
>DASRPK010000017.1:0-6101 GCA_035646395.1 Gemmatimonadaceae bacterium
GCCTCCGCCTCCGCCTCCGCCTCCGCAGCCGTACAGCAGAACGAGCGCCGAAATCAAAGCAAGGGAAGGATTATGGTTCATGGAGTGTGCTCCCGATGCTCGCGGCGACGAAGGCGCTAGGGATCACGGACAAATCCGTGAAACCGCTCGTCCACTCCGAAGTAGTCACCGACGATCTGCCCGACCGTGTTGATTCCGTACGCTACAGTTTCCTGCGCGCCAGGAAACCTCAGGTTCCGATATCCCTTGGGGGTGAAAAGGAAAGCGTTGACGAAGCAGTCAGGGCAGGCCGGGTCGGCACTCCAGCCGCCGACGATGTGACCCAGGATGTTGACCCCGAATGCGCGGGCACCCACGGCGTCAGGCGGATCAATGGTCGTCAATTTCCCTTTCTTGAGATAGTACCCGTGCGGAATGCCGTCGGCATCGATGAAGCCGCCGACGATTCGTCCCAGGACGTCGGTTTTAATGGCACCCGTGTGTTCAGCCTTGGGAACCACAACGTCGCGGTAACCGCGCGAATCGAGAATGAATCCTCGGAATTCGCCGTCGCGTCGCTCATAGAAGCCGACGATTCTTCCGAGATCGTCGATACCCTGGGCTAACGTATTGACCGACCCGGGCGGATCGATCGTCGTGAAGCGGCCGTTGCGAAGCAAAAATCCGTGGTTGGTGAGTTCGTCATTGTAGAACCCGACGATGTGACCCAGATTGTTCGAGCCGTTGGCAAACGTCACGGATGCGCCAGGGAAATCGATCAACAAAAATTCGCCCTTACGCAGCCGAAAGCCGTGAATGCCCTTGGCATCGTCGCAGATGCCAACGATGTCGCCGCGGTCGTTGATTCCCCGTACCTCTGTCCCGAATGAATCGGGACAATCGATGCTCGTATACGTCGCCGCCTTTGCAGGCCCACTCAGGACCAGCAGCATGCAAAAGGCCCACATGTATCGATAAATGAGTAGCCGAGTTAGTTGACGCATCATCATTCCCCTCACGAATGGGTCAGGCGATACTGACTAAGAGTCTGTTGCAGTCAGAATGGGTACCGGGTTTGCGATTGACCAAAGTTCCGGTACCCGATTGGCGCCAGATGGACTCTATAGTCAGGATCAGGGCCGTTTTCGTTGACCGCCGTACCGGGAATGTCCGAACCGAAAAAGGGGCTCGTCGAGAAACTGTTCGCGGAGCACCGCAGTGCCCTGCAGGCGTTCTTTTACCGGCGCATCAGGGCGAAATCCGACGCGCCGGACCTCGTGCAGGAAGTCTATGTGCGCATGCTGCGGGTGAGCGACATACACGCGATTCGAAATCCCGAGCACTATCTGTATACCGTGGCAAGCAATCTCGTGAAGGAATACGCGGTGCTGGATCGCTGGCGGGCCAGTAACGTAAACGTGGATGAGGCGAGCATCCAGCAACGGCTGGGCGAATTACCGACTCTCGATGGGCAACTCGACGTTACGCAGCGTGTCGCGCGCTTGCGCACGGTGCTTGGGCAACTCTCTCCCAAGTGTCGAGCCGCGGTCGTACTTCAATATCGCCATGGCCTGAGCTATCAGGAGATCGGAGAGCGTCTCAACGTATCGCCGCACATGGTGAAGAAATACCTCGCGCAGGGGCTGGCTCATTGCCGGCGTCGAATGGCGCGGATGGAGTGATGTCGTGACACCAAGCGAAGAGCAGGTTCGCGCCGCGGTCGCCCAGCAGGCGGGGACCTGGTTCATTGCAAACCAGTCCGGATCGCTCGAGCAAGCCGAGCGCGCGGACTTCATGGCCTGGCTCAAGGCCTCGCCGATTCACGTGGAGGAATACCTGGGAGTCGCGCTCGTCGCACACGATCTGCCCGCAGCGGCGGAAGATCCGCGGCTGCCGCTCGAGTCGCTGCTTGAATTGGCACGTGCCGACGACACGGACCGTGTTGTGCCGATCGAGGCATCATTGTCCGTGCGCGAGCCGGCAAGGCGCATACGGGCGCCGTACAGAAGGTCATTTGCCACGTCGATTGCTGCCGTGGCGCTGCTGTTGGCCGCGTCGGTGCTGTGGTGGATGCGCGACGGTGAATTCCTCGGGTTGCCAAAGGCGTACCAGACGGCGCATGGCGAGCAGGCCGTGGCACAGCTCCCCGACGGCACGGAACTTCATCTCAACACCGATTCAGCCGTTACAGTTCGGTACACCCGCAGCGAGCGGGTGGTCGAGATTGCGCGAGGTCAGGCGCTCTTCACGGTTGCGCGAGACGACCACCGGCGCTTTCGGGTCGCGGCTGGCGATGTCCATGTAGTCGCTGTGGGAACCCGGTTTGACAGCTACAGGAGACCCGACGCGACGATCGTGACGGTCGTCGAGGGAAGCGTGGCCGTGCTGAGTGGAAGTCCGCCGCCGCCGGGCGTGACCGGGTTTCCGCCCGGCGCTCTGCGCGTCAATGCGGGGTATCAGGTGCACGTTGACACCGGTGGTGTGTCGGCTCAACCTATTCCCGTCGATGTGCAGCAGACTGTCGCTTGGCTGCAACGCAAGATAGCTTTTGAACAGCGGCCACTCGGGGAGGTGGCGGATGAGTTCAACCGCTATGTCCCAATCCCCATCGAAATCGATGAAGCAGCCCTTCGTGCCCTGCCGATCAGCGGCGTGTTTGATGCGTATGACATCGACTCGTTCGTGGCGTTTCTGCAAGCACTCGATGGAGTTCGCGTGGAAAGGACCAATGCGCGAATTCGCGTCTACAGTGTGAAGTTAGAGAAGTAAGGAATCGGATTCGACCGCTCGCGCGGCCACTGCGTTGGAACAGCGCCAATGCCTCCGGTGCGCAACCTGTTCGCCATCTGCGCAACTTCGAGTCTCCTCGCGTTCTCACGCGCCGAGGCATTCGAAAAACTCACGCATGACATCGCCGCTCAGCCGCTCACACAAGCGTTGAGCGAATTCGCCAACCAGACCGGCCTGCAACTCATCTACGTATCTGAGATCGCAGCCAAGCAAGCCTCGAAAGGCGCTTCTCGCGGCCAGACGGCGCCTGATGCGCTCCGACGCCTGCTGGCGGGTACCGGGCTGCATTTCGAGTTGCTGAATGAGCGGACGGTCAGGATTTTTGCGGTGTCGAGCTGCGCCTCGCCGTCTGGCTGCGTCGGCCCTCCCTTCGGCGCGGCGGCGCTCGCAGAGAGTCTGTCAGGACGTCCCTCGCCGAATGATTCGTTAGAAGAAGTGACCGTCAACGGTTCGCGCTTGTGGCTGGATCTGTCCGAGGCCGTGGCTCCCGTCATCGTGCTCGACCGCCGCGACATCGAGCGTCGCGGCGAAAACTCGATCGGCGACGTCCTGCAGGCACTGCCGCAGAACGCCGGCTGGCCGCTGAACATGAATTTGAACAACGGCGGCGAACCGTATGGCGACGGAGGCAATGGTACAGTGCGCCTCTCGCTGCGTGGCCACGACACTCTGGTGCTGGTCAACGGCCGTCGCTTTCCCAACAGCGGGGAAGGCGCTGATGCCTCGGTCGACCTGAATACCTTGCCGATCTCCCTCGTCGACCGGGTCGAGGTATTGGCGAGCGGTGCTTCGGCGATCTACGGGTCGGGTGCCGTCGGCGGGGTCGTCAACATCGTCACACGTCGCGATATGGTCGGCTTAACGGTCGCCGGTTCGCAGACGCTCAGCGAACACGGCGGCGGCCCAGTGACCACTGGCCAGGCGGCGGCCGGGCTCGACCTCTTCGGCGGAACCTGGATTCTCGGTATCGATCATGTCAAGCAGGAGGGCGTGACGCTCGATCGCCGCGACTACTCCGCGGTGCCGCTCGTGATCGTCGACGGCAACGGGAGGCTGGGTCCCTTCCGCAATCTCGGGTTGCCACAGGGTCAGTTCACGGTGCCGGAGGGAAACACCCTGGGACTCGCGCCCGGTCTGTACACGCGCGTCGAGGGGGCGACCGGACGCAGCGCAGCCGACTACCGGCCGATTAACCCCGCCGCGGATTATTTCAACGTTGCGCCCTACCACTATTTGCAAACGCCGAACGAGCGCAGCGCCTTATGGCTGATCGGCTCGTATCCGCTCGGTGAAGGCGTGAATCTCTTCGTCGAGGGCCTCGTCCACCACCGGGAATCGACACACGGGCAAGCACCGGACAACTATTTCGGCGGAGCCGTGCCGGAACTTCCGGGCGGATCTTTCGGGATCCCGGCGAACAATTACTACAATCCCTTCGGCGTGGACCTGGTAGCGAGCGGACCGCAGAACGTTACGCGCCGCATGGTCGAGCTTGGCAACCGCCAATTGACCGAGGAAGCGGACCTGTGGCGGGCATTGGTCGGGCTCGACGGCAGGATCGCTGACTGGCGGTGGACGTTCTCCGTCGCTGACGCCGAGTCCGACGCCGTAACGGTCCAGACCGGCGTCTTCAGTCGCGAGCTGCTCATCCCGGCTATCGGACCGTCCGGCCCGGACGAGTCTGGGCGGATCGTCTGCGGCCCTCCGGATGCGGCGACCGGCGTCGTGGCGGGCGCCAATATCATTCCAGGCTGCGTGCCGGTCGACCTTTTCGGCGGGCCGGGCAGCATCACACCCGACCAGGTGGAGTACTTGTACCCCGGACCTGCGCGAAGTACCGGCACGAACGAGCAGCAAATCGCGGAGCTGGTTCTAAGCGGACCCTGGGGACAGTTGTCCGGACAGGATCTGCAGTGGGTTCTGGGCCTGGAATACCGGCGCGAAGCCGGCTCCTACGTACCGAACCCCCGGCTCGCTCAAATAACGGATTTCTCCGTCTTATCGGACGCAGTCAGCGAAGCCCGGGAGCTGTTTGCCGAAATGCGGGTGCCGCTGCTTCGGGACCGGCGCTGGGCGCGGGAGATGGACGTGAACCTTGGCCTGCGCTGGTCGGACTATTCCTCGTTCGACAATCACCTGTCCTGGCAGGTCGGCATGCGTTGGCAACCCGTCAAGGAATGGACGCTACGCGCCAACTACGCCGACGTTTTCCAGGCCCCCGATCTCTGGGCACTCCATGATCCTCGCATCTCGACAACGTACTTTGCCCTCGACCCCTGCGGCAATGATCCGGCGGAAACGCTGCGCGCGCACTGCGCGGCGCACGGCGTTCCTGGCGGTGCCTATGTTCAGGGAAACGAGGAGTTCGTCGTACATGGGGGCGGCAACCCGCATCTCCAGCCCGAGACCGGGTTAAGCCTCGGTGCTGGCGTGCAGTACACGCCCCGGTGGATGGAAGACGTTTCCTTCAGCATCGATTTCTTCCATCTCGAGATCACAAATCTCATCCGTCGTTTCTTCGTCGAAGAGGTGCTGTCCGAATGCGCCGAGCACGGCCTGAGCCAGGCGTGTGACGACATCGAGCGTTTTCCCGACGGCAGCATCAAACGCGTATCGACCTTCAATGAAAACTTAGGCGGGCTCTATGAAACCCGCGGCATCGACTTCGCGATCGACTGGGCCGTATCGAACGCATTCGGCGACGTGGATGTGCGGCTGCTCGCCACCTATCTCGAGCGCTGGGACGAGCAGCCGTTTCTCGAAGGGACGGTGTATGAGTATGCAGGCACGTTCGCGGCTGGCGCGATGCCGCACTGGCGCGGCCTGGGAGCCGTGGACTGGCATCTCGGAAGCTGGCTCGCAAGCTATTCCGCCGAATACATCGGCAGTTTCACCCAGGAGGTCCAATCGGTCGGTGACTATTTCGGGGATTTCGGATCGTGGGGTGACCGTTTCAGTGAGCCATTCGAGCCGTACACGCGGAGGGTCGAATCGGTTCTGTATCACGATCTCGAGGGCCGGTACGAGTTCGGAAACGGGATAACGGCGCGCGCCGCGATTACCAACGTGACCGATGAGGATCCGCCCTTCGTCAACCTGGCGTCAATGCCCAACACCGACGCCGGCACCTACCGGCTGTTGGGCCGCAGCTATTTCCTCGAGCTCCGTTACCAGTTCCAGTAGTAGCCGCGCAAAGAAAAACCCCCCGACGTTTCCGTCGGGGGGCTTTGTTTAGGATCCTGGCAGTGACCTACTCTCACCTGGCCTACGGCCAAACTACCATCGGCGCAGAGCGTTTTCACTTCCGAGTTCGGAATGGGATCGGGTGGTTC
>DASRPK010000018.1:0-26286 GCA_035646395.1 Gemmatimonadaceae bacterium
TCCAGCAAACGCTCCGCCTCACGACGCCGCACCTCATCAGGCGTTCGCGACTTTGCCGGCTCCGCCTTCACCTCGATGACTTCGAGCGGCCAGTATCGTGAGGCGCGTGTCTCGAACTCTTCGATCGCGTCTCGCAGCGGACCTGCCGGGGGTCGACCCACAACCACGATCCGATATTTCACGCTGGCCGGAGAAAAAGAAGGGCCGGTGTCACCGGCCCTCTGGATTCACAACCTCAGAGCCCACCGCACCAGCACCAGCACCAGCACCAGCACCAGCACGCAGCATAAGCATCAGCAATCAGCAATCAGCACGCAGCCGTGCCTTTCAAGCGTAGATCCCTCGCAGCCGATGAACCGTAGCAACACGGCTGATCGCCAGCATGTACGATGCCGTACGCATGTTGACCTTGTGCTGCTTGGAGAGCTCGAGGACATCGCGGAAACCGCGCACCATGATGTCGCGCAGCCGGTCGTTGACGACCTCCTCGCTCCAGAAATAGCCACCGCGATCCTGCACCCACTCGAAGTACGAGACCGTCACGCCGCCCGCATTGGCCAGGATGTCCGGGATGACGAAGACCCCTTTCTCTTCCAGAATGGCGTCTGCGCCGGCGGTCGTCGGGCCATTCGCACCCTCGCAGATCACCTTCGCGCGAACCTTCGCCGCGTTCTTGGTGGTGATCACGTTCTCGAGTGCGGCCGGGACCAGGACGTC
This sequence comes from Gemmatimonadaceae bacterium, assembly GCA_035646395.1. Lineage (GTDB taxonomy): Bacteria > Gemmatimonadota > Gemmatimonadetes > Gemmatimonadales > Gemmatimonadaceae > JABWBJ01. The sequence goes on from DASRPK010000018.1 coordinate 718, forward strand.
GACATCGAGGGTGAGCAATTCCTCGTTCGTGATGGCGTCGCCTTTCGCGTACCCTTCGAGCGTCTTGTGATGCTTGACCCAGTTGATGACGTCCTCGACATCGAGACCGGCGGGATTGTGGATGCCGCCTGTGCGGTCGCTGACCGCGACAATCTTGCATCCCTCACGTGTGAGGAGTTGCGCCGTGATTGAGCCGACGTTGCCGAAGCCCTGCACCGCCACGGTCGTACCACGCACAGTCATGCCAAGGTGCGCCAGCGCTTCCTTCGTGACGAACATGCACCCGCGCCCTGTTGCTTCGCGCCGGCCCAGTGAACCGCCCATCTCGACCGGCTTTCCGGTCACGACCGCGGTGACCGTGTGGTTCTTGTGCATGGAATACGTGTCCATGATCCATGCCATCACGCGTTCGTTCGTGTTCACGTCAGGCGCCGGAACATCCGAATCGGGGCCCAGCGTGTTGATGATGCCGGCGGTGTACCGCCTCGTCAGGCGCTCGAGCTCACCAGCACTCATGCGCAACGGATCACAGATGACGCCGCCTTTCGCACCGCCGAAGGGAACGTTGACCACCGCGCACTTCCAGGTCATCCAGGCAGCGAGCGCCGTCACCTCATCGAGCGTGACGTTCATGTCGAACCGGATACCACCCTTTGCCGGTCCCCGGGACGTGTTGTAGAGCACGCGAATGCCCGTGAACACCTCGATTTCTCCGTTGTCCATCATCGTGGGACAGGCGACGATGATCTGTTTTTCGGGCTTGCGCAGGACCTTGTACAGGCCCGGTTCGAGGTCGAGCAGGTCCGCGGCCCGATCGAACCTCGACATCATCGCCTCGAAAGGATTCTCCTCATGCAGGAAGCGATCCTTGTCGGGTCGGACGATGGTGTTCGTCGGGAGGCGTAAGTCTGTGGTCATGATGAAAAAGTGGAGGCGCCGGAAACCCGTCGCCTATCTGAGTTGAGATGAACGCGCTGCGCACACGCGATCGAACATCGCGGACACATCCGCACTGCCGTATTCAATGCCGCAACGAAGTGAAACATACCATAGCGAGGGGGCTTCGCGAGGCCACTGCGGACCAAGCTTCACTGCATCTTTGAGCGTGCACACTGTGTAATCGAACGTACGGGCCTCGTCAGCCAGTCGAATGATGTCCGTGGAATCGTAGGAGTGATGGTCGGGGAATACCCTCATTTCCGGTTCGACACCGATGCGTTTCAGCTGCGATGCCAATGACGCAGGATCGGCAATCCCCGCGATCACGAGCACACGCCTTCCACGCATGTCAGACAGCATTTGAGTCGCTCCGGTAACGGCGTGGCGCAACTCCGCCAGGGCGAGTTCCGCGACGGCACCCCACCCCCTCCGGGTCAACGGCAGGAGCCGTTGCAACAACGATCGCGCATCGTCAGCTGTTGCTGCCTTACGAGTAACAATCAGGAGCGAGGCCCGCCCCAGGGCGCCGGGCGATTCGCGCCACGGCCCTGCCGGCAGGAGGCGCAGCGGCTCGCGCCACCGGTCGGCACTCACCAGAACGATGTCTTCGACGCGTGCGATGCGCCGATGCTGAAACGCATCGTCCAGCACGGCGACGTCAGCGCCGCCACGAGCAGCATCATTCACGCCGGCAATGCGGTCGGCATTGGCGATAACCGCGATGTCCGGGTTGAGCATGGCATGGACACGCGGCTCGTCATCACCATATCCGCGCAGGACCACGGCCGGCCGCGCGCCACGGTTCCTGAGCTCAGACGCGATCCACGCAGCGACAGGCGTTTTCCCGGTTCCCCCGACAGCGAGGTTGCCGACACTGAGGGCCGGGATAGCGGACCGCTCCACCGTCAGCGTCCCGCGATCGTACAACGAGTTTCGAAGGGCAATCACGCCGCGATACAGCACCGACGCCGGCGCAAGCAATCCCCGTGCGATCGTGGCCCACGACGCGTCACTTCCCCAGACGGCGTTCGCGAGTTTCATGTGCGATCCGCCAGCGCGCCGAGAAGGGTCTCGAATCTCGTTTGTTCATTGACGGCCTCGCGTGCATCGGCGGCTTCAACAAACTGTGGCGTCGAATACCTGACCGTTACCGTTGCGAACGGCTTCGGGATGAGGTGTCGATCCCACGACTTCAGCCGCCACGCGCGCGTCGCGGTTGCACCAAGCGCAATGATCGGTTTCCCCGTGCGCTGCGCAACAATCAGGGCCCCGGGTGCGAAGACATGGCGTGGGCCTCTCGGTCCGTCCGGCGTGAACCCCACGGTGACGCCATCGTTGACGTAATGCGCCGCCTCGAGCAACGCGCGTACGCCACCGCGCGTCGTCGATCCGCGAACGGTGCGATAGCCAAGCCCTTCGACGATGCGCGCGATGATTTCGCCGTCGGCATGTTTGCTGATCAGGGGAGCGAGGCCCCTTCCGCGATGGATCCACGTTACGGGAACGATCTCTCCGTGCCAGAAGACCACGATGAACGGCTCGTTCCGCGCAAGCATGGAATCGAAGTGTTCGTTGCCGATGCGCCGGATCCGCCATGTGGAGCCGAGCAGCCTCAGGACGAGACCACCTGCCGTCGTGATCAGCGCGACGCGCAACCGCCGTCGCCACGACAACTCGTCAGGCGCTGTGGTGCTCATGCCACGAGAGACGCCACCATGCCCGCCACCCGCTCCGCCGCTCCCGGAGAGCCGAGGCGCCCGCGCACTTCCGCGAGATCGCGCGTGATGGCAATTCGCTCCGGACTCTCAGCAACCAGCAATGGCGAAAGCGTCCGTGCCATCGCCTCGGGCACGAGTTCGGACTGGACGAATTCGCGCGCCACCTCCCTGCCGGCGACGACGTTCACCAGCCCAATCCGTGGGATGCGAACGACTCGACGGGCAATCGCGTGCGTCCAGGGGCTCGTCCGATACGCGACAACGAGCGGGCAACCCGCGACCGCCGCCTCCAGCGTGGTCGTGCCGCTCTTGCACACGGCGGCATCCGCTGCACGCAGCACCGCCAGCGACGACTCGGTAACCTGGCGATACGGGCAACGATCGGCCGGAATCACGACACCGGGCGCGGTCGCGACCAGGACCTGCAACCCGGAATGGTCACGCTGGAGCACGTGTGCCGTCTGCACGAAGTCATCGATGTGACGATCGATCTCCTGTTGCCGGCTTCCAGGAAAGAGCCCGAGGACAGGCGCGTCTGCAGCCAGGCCTAACGCGGAACGAGCGGCTGCCCGGTCGGGCATGGTTTGGGCCCGGTCGAGCAGCGGATGACCCACGAAGGTTGCATCGATGCCGTGCGAGCGGAGAAGCTCCTCCTCGAACGGCAGGATGACCGCCGCCTTCGTGATCAACTCCGCCATGCGAGGCAACCGGTCGGCGCCCCATGCCCAGACCTGCGGCGTGATGTAGTACAGCACGGGCACTCGCGCGGCCTTTGCGGCGGCCGCCAGCCGCAGGTTGAATCCGGGATAGTCAATCGTGACGAGGCAGTGGACGGCGCCGGATTCCAGGCGCCGGCGAAAGGCTTTCAGCAGCGCGTAGTGGCGCGGCAACGTGCGCAGGACTTCGACGAAGCCCATGACGGCCGTGGTATCGGTGCGCTCGGCGACGTCCACGCCGGCGGCCACCATGCGCGCCCCGCCCATTCCCGTTAGGCGCCACTCGGGATGGGACCTTCGCAATGCCGCGGCCAGCCCCGCCGCGTGGAGGTCGCCGGAAGCCTCACCGGCGACGATCATGATCTCACGCACCGAGCCCACCGGCCTGGCTTGCCGTGACCAGCGTTCGCTCGATCTCCGATTGGATCCGCAGCGCGACATCCAGGGCATCGCGCCCGGCACGACCACTGACCGCCACCGTGCCTCGCCCCTGCACCGCCGCCAGGAAGCTCTCGAATTCGAGGCGCAATGGTTCACCTTCCGGAGCGCTGATGGCGATGCGCTCCACGAACGCCTCCAGCGCCAGCGGTGAGCGCGCGAGTTCGCCGAAATCGAGCTCCTTGCGCAGCCGGTAGAACTCCCCTTCACCACTGGCGAGGTCGAGCGAGATGTACCCGCTCGGCTGGAAGATGCGAAGCTTGCGCATCCGTTCACGGGACACCCGGCTGGCCGTGATGTTGGCGACAGCGCCTGACGAGAAGACCAGGCGGGCGTTGGCGATGTCGACGAACGCGGTCAGGATGGGAATCCCGACCGCCTGCACCTGGTCCACGTGTTCGCCCACCAGCGTCAGGATCAGGTCGATGTCGTGAATCATCAGGTCCAGCACGACCGCGACGTCAGCTCCGCGGGGACTGAAGGGCGCCAGCCGATCGCTTTCGATGAATCGCGGTCGGTCTACGTATGACTGCGCACCGCGAATCGCGCGGTTGAAGCGCTCCACATGCCCGGTCTGGATCAAGGCACCGGTCCGCTCGGCGATGGCAAGTAGCTCATCGGCTTCGTCGAGTGTCGCGGTCAGCGGCTTCTCGATCAGCAGGTGGCGACCATGCTCGAGTGCCACCCGAGCCACGTCGTAGTGTGCCGGCGTAGGGACGACGATTGTCAGTGCGTCACACGCATCCACGAGGGATGCCACGTCGCCGAACGACGGCACGCCAAGTTCGCGGCTGACCTGGTCAGCACGCTCGGGGCGGAAGTCGTGAAAGCCTATGAATTGGGCACCTGGCAGGTCGCGCAGGATCCGCACGTGGTGAAATCCCAGCGCGCCCGCACCAACTACGCCGATCCGCGTGGTGGTCGCGTTCAGATGATGACCCCCCGTCCGCTTCCCTCGAGGAATCGGAGGAAATGTTCGACTTCGGGAGAGCGATTCAGTTCGGTCGTTGCTTTCTCGAGGGCCTGGGAGACGTTGAGCTCGGAGCGGAAGAACAGTCGATAGGCGCGCTTCAACTCGCGGATCACGCTTTCGTCGAATCCCGAGCGCTGCAGTCCAACGCTGTTCAAGCCGTACAGCTTCACGGGATTGCCCACCGCCTTCAGAAACGGCGGCACGTCTTTCGCGACGCGCGAGCATCCGCCGACGAAAGAATGCCTGCCGATCTTCACGAACTGGTGCACGGCAACGAGCCCCGAGAGGATCGCGCGATCTTCGATCGTGACGTGACCGGCGAGTTGCGTCCCGTTCGAGATGATCACCCCGTCACCGAGGTGGCAGTCATGCGCGAGATGCACATACGACATGAGGAAGCAACCCTTGCCGACCGTTGTCCGGAACGAATGCGACGTGCCGCGATTGATCGTGGTGTATTCGCGAATGCGCGTACCTTCGCCGATCTCGACCCACGTTTCCTCGCCCTTGAACTTCAGGTCCTGCGGATCGCCACCGAGGACCGACCCGATCCCCACACGCACGCCCGACGCGAGCCTGACGTTTCGCTCGAGCACAGATCTCGGTTCGAGGATGCAGTCGTCCCCGACCTCGCACCCGTCGCCGACGATGACGCCCGGACCGACCTGCACGTTGCTGCCAAGGCGCGCCTGGTCGGAGACGATCGCTGTCGGATGAATCGTCGTCATTTGTCGCGCAGCATGGCTGCGAGATCGGCCTCGCAGACGATGTTCCCGTCCACCTTGGCCACCCCGTGCATCTTGCACATCGGGCCGCGAATCTGCAGTACGTCGAGCTCGAAGATCAACTGATCACCGGGACGCACCGGTTTTCTCCATTTCACGTTATCCAGTGAAGTGAAATACACGACCTTGTCGCCCTGATGGGACGTGGCCATCAGCAACATCCCACCAACCTGCGCCATCGCTTCGACAATCAGGACGCCCGGCATGATCGCGTGCCCCGGAAAGTGTCCCTGGAAAAACGGCTCGTTGATCGTGACGTTCTTCAGTCCCACCACGCGTTTCCCTGCTTCGTACTCGAGGATCCTGTCCACGAGGAGGAAGGGATAACGATGCGGGAGGGTCCGCATGATTTCATCGATTCCAAGCACTCGATCAGCCTCCTGGGCACGTCGTACCAGCTCCCGTACCAGCGTAACCGTACCGCGATGACTCGGCTTGCGCGCGACGATTCGCGCGTTGACTCGCTTCCCGGCCAGGGCCAGGTCGCCTACACAATCCAGCGCCTTGTGCCGAACGAATTCATCGGGCCATCGCAAGGTGTTGTTCACGACACCGCTCTCGTCCAACAGCAGCGCGCTCGATGTTGATCCTCCGCGAATGAGTCCCCTCTCGCGGAGCATCTCCAACTCATGCTGAAAACCGAACGTTCTTGCCGAAGCGAGTTCTGACGCAAACGTCTCCGGCGTGAGCGTCCATCGGCCGCGCTGGCCACCCACGAGCGGATGCGGGAAGTCGATACTGACATCGAGGTCGAGTCGGTCACACGGCGCGACCTCGTATTCCGAGTCGCCGTCCTTATGGACGAATGGCGCCCGAATGGTCAGATAGTCCGCCTTGCCACCGTTCGACGCAACTCCAGCCTGCATGAGTGCGGCGAGAAACGGCTGCGCGCTTCCGTCGGCAATCGGCGGTTCGGGGCCATCGAGTTCGATATCCAGGTCATCGATGAATGCCCCCGACACAGCGGCCAGCACGTGCTCCACCGTGTGCAGCGCGTCCTCGCCTTCACCGAGCTGCGTGCGGCGTTCAGCGAGTACCGCAACGTCGGCGGTCGCCGGGTATCGCTTGCCTCCCCGATCGGAGCGAATGAACGTGATACCGGATCCAGTCGCGGCCGGACGGAATGACATCCTGCATTCCTTCCCGAGGTGAAGCCCGATGCCTTCGATCGCCGTTTCACGCGCGATGGTGCGCCGGCTTGCGGTCACGTGCGATCCTCGAGCAGTCGTTCGAGTCGCTTGATCATGCCCGCCAGCTTGAACAGCGCTGCTGACGCACGCAACGACTCGCGGTGGGGCCGCGCCGGGTATCCTGACCATGTCTCACCCGCGGGGACGTCTCCGAAAACGCCCGCCTGTGCGCCGATCTTCGCGCGTTCTCCGATCTCGTGGTGACCACTGACGCCGACTTGGCCGGCGAGAATTGCGCCGTCTCCAACCCGTGTGGAGCCGGCCAGGCCGACTTGCGACATGATCAGGCAGAGTCGTCCGACGGTGCAGTTGTGGCCGATCTGGACCAGGTTGTCGATCTTGGTCCCGGCACCGATCACCGTGTCGTCGATGCTGCCACGATCAATGGTGGTATTCGCACCGATTTCGACGTCGTCGTGGATGAAGCACCGGCCAACATGCGGGATTTTCTGGTGCGCGCCATTGCTGAACACGTATCCGTATCCGTCCCCACCGATGCGAACCCCCGAATGCGCGATGACCCGGCTCCCAAGGCTGGAACCGGAATACAGGGTCACGCCCGGGAACAGGTGACATTTCGCCCCAACCGATACACCGGCGCCGATCACCACGTGGGCGTCGATGACGGTGTCGTCCCCGACAGACGCGCCGTCGCCAATGACCGCGTATGGACCAACGGTAACATCCTTTCCCAGTCTCACGCCGCGACCCAGTGAGACCGTGTGATGGATTCCAGGCGCGCTGCGAGGCAGCGTGTACAGCCGGGGAAGGATGCCTAACAGCACCTCCACAGGCTTCTCGACAATGATGACCGATTGCGGGGACCCTGGTGTGGTCGCGAGTTCGGGCGTGACGAGGAGGACACCCGGGCGCCTGTCCGCCAGCAGCGGCGCATAACGAGCCGCCGCCAGAAACGTCAGGTCCGAGGGCCCCGCGCGATGCAACGGCGCGATGCTGGCCACTCTCGCGGCCGGATCGCCGCGCAATTCCCCGCCGGCGGCCGCCGCAATGTCGGCAGCGGTGAGAGTGCGAACACCCTCACCGCTGCTATTCGTGCCGATGTCGTTGCCCGCGCCGATCACTTCGTCGGCGGCTTCGTCGGGGGCTTGGTTATCCCAGCCGGAGCCGGCTTCGCCGCGTTGGCCTTGGTCGAGTCAGTTCTTGTCACGTTCACGGTGATCGGCTTGAGGCGCCCGATCACTCGCTCAGTGATGTCGAGGTTCTTGTCGGCCGCAACGATCAAGCCTGGATCGTTTCCGATGTCGAAGATGAACGTGAAGTGGTCTTCATTCCGGATGGCGTCGAGTACTTCCCGGATCTGCACCATCATGGGCTGGATCAGGTCGTACTGTCGCTTTTGCATTTCCTGATCCATCTGCCCCACGCGCTGGTCGAAATCCGCATTGCGCGCCTGGAGCGCTTTTTCGCGCTGCTCCTGCTGCGCCGCCGTCAGCGTCCCCTTCTCCTTCAGGTACGTGTCGTACATGACACGCAACGAGTCCTGCAACTTGGCGACGGACGCCTGTGCATCGGACCGCTCCTTCGTGATCTGCGCCTGAATAGCTGCAGACCCGGGTGCCCGTTGCAGGATGATGCGCGAGTCCACGTAGGCGAACTTTGGCGCCTGCGCCGAAGCGCCTTGAGCCGTCGCGAGTCCCGCCACCAATGGGAGAACCAGCGCTCCCAGAAGGGCCGTCTTTATCGAATGTGCCATTTCCGCTCCTTGTTGGGATGACGGGTCTCCCAGTGGTACACCCGTCCCCGAGATCACCCCGGTAGCACCGGGGAATAGCTAGAAGATCTGACCAAACCTGAAATGTAACTGCCACTTGGGCGCTCGTCTGCCCGTGAGGTCGAGGCGATCGATGCCGTAGGCATAATCCAGCCCCAATGGGCCAAACGGCGTAATGATCGAGGCTCCGACGCCAAGGCTCCGGAAAAGGCGCGTCGGGTCAATTTCCCGAGCCCGGCGCCAGACGTTTCCGGCCTCGAAGAAGGTGTTCACGTACAGGCTCTGGTTCATGCGAAGGCCAACTTCCGCCGTTGTCGCGAAGAACGCCTTGCCGAACGACGACCGCTGGGCGTTGTAGGTGCTTGTCCCGATCAGGTAGCCGTCAGGCGTGATCGAGAATTCCTCGTAGCCGCGAAGGCGTTCGCCATACTGCACGCCGCCAAGCGCAAACTCCTGGCTGAAGAAGAAGGGGCCCGTACTGCCGAGGACAGCGCCACCGCGCGTCGACAGGCCGGCGACGGCAATCATCGGTTGTTGCCCCGGCTTCGTCCCGCCGATCTGCGCGATCGGGACGTACGCGCTGGTCTCGGTCGTATAACGCTGGAACGAAGACGTTCCACCCAGTGGACCGCCGGTGAACGTGACACTCATGGACTGGCTGCCCCCTCCGGTCGGGAATGGCGTGCCGACCCGGGTGTCCCGCGTCACGGTGACGCCGAGGGAAGAGCGGAACGAATTGTTGCCGTACAGCGCCTGCGTTTCGCCTAACAAGCCCGAGCTCCCGAATTTCACGCCCTCGCCTGCATACGACAGGAACAGGCGTGTCCAGAGGTCAAACGGCGTGGGGAAGCCCACCTGAACCTGGCCACCGGTCCGGAGGCTGCGACCCAGATCCGCGATGTAGTATCGCGCCATCGTCCGGTACACCGTCACCGAACCGGACACCATCGACTGCCTGATTCGCGGATCGGAATACGTCAGGTTGAAGTCATTGAAGTAACGCCCGAACTGCCACTGCAACGCCCCGCGCTTGCAGAGTCCAAACAGGTTCGGTTGATCGAGGCCGATGAAGCCGCCGAAACCCGTGCCCTGCCCCATCGACGCGCCGAAGTTGACGTTCCCCGTCCGTCTCTCCTTCACACGAAAGATGAGATTGATGTCGCCCTGCTCGTTGACACGTTGCTGGTCGGGCGGCGGCAATGGCGTCTCGAAGAACCCGAGGTTCCCGATACTCTGCCAGCTCTGGATCAGTCGCTGCTGGTTGTAGACGTCACCGGGAAGGATGACCAGCTGGTCCCGGATGCACGTCTCCGTCGTGTAGTCGTTACCGATGATCTCGATGCGATTGATGACCGCCGGCGCGCCTTCGTTCACTTCCCAGCGCAGGTCGACGTAGTGAATGCTGTCGGGCGTGACGCGACGCTCGACGACCGGCGCAACTTCCGAGTAGATGTAGCCATCGTTGGCATACGCCTGACGAACCTGGCCCGTCGCGTCTTCCCAGGCCGCCTGATTGAAGACATCGGTCGGCACCGGGGTTTTGCGCAGCAGAAAACCGGTCACGCGCGATGTAAGCGGTCGACCAACATTCTCGAATGGGTAGTAGGCGCGGATCTCCTCATCCGAGTAATGGCGTCCGCCAACGACCTCGAATTCACCGACCTTGTACTGTGGACCCTCGACCACCGTCAGTTCGAGCAACGCCTTCCCGCGCTCCCGATCGATATGCAGTGTGTCCTGTGCGATGCGGAAATCGATAAAGCCGCGTCGCGCATACAGCGCTGGTATCCGCTCCGCGAGGTCGGCGGCGTATTCATCGTCACTGATCTCTCCGGCGCGAAAAAACCAGAACCCCTCCGGCTTCGTCTTCATCGCGCCGGCGATGTCCTCGGCGGGCACGTGAGTGTTGCCGTTGACCTTGAGTCCTGACAGTGCGAGGCGTCGCCCTTCTTCCACGATGAACGTAAGCCCCACGTTCCCCTCGGAAACCACGGTGGACTCCGCCCTGACGCGCGCGAGGTAATACCCGGCCTTCTCGTACGTCGAATCGATCTTGAAGATCGCGCGGGAAACCGCAGCGGGATCGAGCGGCCTCGCCTGCGGCAGCTCGGCAAGATCGCGAATCGTCCGCTCGCCGAGACGATTCACGCCACGAACTTGCACGGCTTCCAGTATGGGCCGCTCAACAACGGTGAACGTGAGGAGCGCTTTGTCCGCTGCGCTGACCTCACACGTGATGTTGATGGTCTCGAAGTTTCCGGTCTCATAGAGATCACGGATCGCACGCTGAAGGATTCGATAATTCAGCTGCGTACCGGGGACCAATGCGGTCGTGGCGACGACGTTTCCAACGTCTACGCGACGGTTTCCGCGAACGGCGATTGAATCAGGAGTCGAACACCGCCCCGAGCTGACGTCCTGTTGTTGGGCTGACAGGACGGCGGGCACGGCCGACAAGAGCAATAACGAGAAGGCTTTGCGAAGCATATGGGGGCTAATATACACAAACAAAACCGGCCGGGTTCAGACCCGGCCGGTTTATTCGACACAGAGTTGTCGCCGAAGGCTTACGCGTTGGGACTGGGCGACAGGACCCGGAATTCGAGCTTGGTGCCATCCGGTGCGACATCGATCTCGATATCGTCACCTTTGGAGAACTCCGCCACCAGAATCTTTTCGCTGAGCGGATCTTCGATGTAGCGCTGGATGGCTCGCTTCAGCGGACGCGCGCCATACTGCTCGTCGAAGCCATGCTGGACCAGGAAATCGGTGGCAGCCTCGCTCAGACGCACCGAGAGTTCTTCCTCGGACAAACGCTTCCGCGTCTCCTGGAGGAGAATCGCCACGATCTGGCGAATGTGATCGCGCTGCAGCGGATGGAAGACGATGATGTCATCCACGCGGTTCAGGAACTCCGGATTGAACACGTGCTGCAGTTCCTCCTTCACCTTCTCCGCCATCCGCTCGAAGCTCGCCTTGAAGTCAGGTGCGGTGAAGCCCAGCGACTTGTTTTTCGAGATATCCTTGGCGCCGACGTTGGACGTCATGATCACGACCGTGTTCTTGAAGTCGATGACGCGCCCATAGTTGTCGGTCAGGTGACCTTCGTCCAGCACCTGAAGCAGGATGTTGAACACGTCCGGATGCGCCTTCTCGATTTCATCGAGGAGCACCACGCTGTACGGCTTCCGCCGCACGGCCTTCGTCAGGGTGCCTGAATCCTCGTAACCGACGTAGCCCGGAGGTGCACCGATCAGGCGGGACACGGAGAACTTCTCCATGTACTCACTCATGTCGACGCGGATCAACGCGGCCGGATCGGCGAACAGGAACTTCGCGAGCGCCCGTGCCAGCTCGGTCTTCCCTACGCCGGTCGGTCCGGAGAAAATGAACGATCCGATTGGACGCTTCGGATCCTTGAGGCCCGCACGGCTGCGTCGAATCGAGCGCGCGATCGAGCGGATGGCTTCTTCCTGCGCCACCACGTTCTGGTGCAGCTCTTCTTCCATGCGCAGCAGTCGGGCCGTTTCGGCTTCGCGCAGACGCGTGACCGGAATTCCCGTCCACCGGCTCACGATGAACGCGACGTTCTCCTCGCTGATCGACGGCCGGTGCGACTGCCGTCGCTTTTCCCATTCTTCCTGCTTCTTCCGGATGTCGCCCTGCAGCACGCGCTCACTGTCACGCAGCGAAGCGGCGCGCTCGAAGTTCTGGTCCCGGACCGCGGCTTCCTTTTCCAGGTTGACCTTTTCGAGTTCTTCCTTCAGCTGCGCCACTTCCGGTGGCGGGGCTTGCGCGGCAAGGCGCGCTCGCGCGCCTGCTTCATCAATGACGTCGATCGCCTTGTCAGGCAGAAACCGATCCGTGATGTAGCGCTCGGACAACTTCGCCGCGGCTACCAGGGTTTCGTCTGGAATTTCGATCCGGTGGTGATCCTCGTACTTCTTCCGAAGTCCGCGCAGGATCGCGACCGTTTCCTCGATCGAAGGCGGATCGACGATCACCGTCTGGAAGCGCCGTTCGAGTGCGCCGTCCTTCTCGATGTATTTGCGGTACTCGTTGAGCGTCGAGGCACCGACGCATTGCAGCTCGCCGCGCGCGAGCGCCGGCTTCAACATGTTGCTGGCGTCGATCGCGCCTTCGGCAGCGCCCGCGCCGACCAGCGTGTGCAGTTCGTCGATGAACAGGATGACGTTCTTGTTCTGGGCGATCTCGTTCATGACCGCCTTCAGTCGTTCCTCGAACTGGCCGCGATACTTCGTGCCCGCGATGACCGCCGCCATGTCGAGCGAAAGCACCCGGTGATCTCGTAAGGCATCCGGGCATTCACCCGTCGCAATCAATTGCGCCAGCCCTTCGACGATCGCGGTCTTGCCCACGCCTGGTTCCCCGATGAGCACCGGGTTGTTCTTCTTGCGACGCGTCAGGATTTCCATCACGCGCTCGATTTCTTTCTGCCGTCCGATCGTGGGATCGAGCTGCGACTCCGCCGCCAGTTGCGTCAGGTCGCGGCAGAAGTGATCGAGCGCCGGTGTCTTGGATTTCTTGTCCGTCTTGGGCGCGGCGGCCGGCGGCGACTGCCCGGAGGGCTGTGCCGTCGTTCCACCCTGCTGCGGCATCTCGGTGCCGAGGAGGCGGAGCGTTTCAGTCCGCGCCGCGTCGAGGTTCACGCCAGCTTCGGTGAGGACCTGCGCCGCGATGCCCTTCTCTTCGCGCAAGAGCCCGAGCAACAGGTGTTCCGTTCCCACATAACTGTGGTTGAGTTCCCGCGCCTCGCTCATCGCGAGCTCGAGCACCTTCTTGGCGCGCGAGGTATAGGGCAGATCAGGCCCGGTCGCGGTGACCGCTTTCCCCTTCTTGACCGTCTCCTCGATCTTCTGCTGCACTTCATCGAGATCGACGTTCAAGTTCTGGAGAACCGCGGCCGCGACACCTTCTCCTTCGCGGATGAGGCCAAGCAGGATGTGCTCCGTGCCCACGTATTCGTGGTGGAGCCGCTGGGCCTCCTCCCGCGCCATCTGGAGGACCTTTCGAACCCGCTCGGTAAAGTTGTAGCCGTTCATAAGCCCTCAAACGCATTCCGATCCGTCACTGGATCGGGCCCACCTCATCCGCCAACGTCTGTCGCACGAACCGTGCTCGCGCGATATCCGTTTCGGCTTCTGTCAGTTCGCGTCCTCCTCCCCCCTCTGCGGCGGCGAGGTGCGCTGGCTGGCTGAATATCAGGAGCTTGTTGAGCGTGTATACACTGAGTCCCTGGACCAGTTGCAGACCCGCCGCGAGCCGCACGCCGCTGAGCAGACTCATTGCCTCATCGAACGTGAGACTGCGCGCAAAACGCAACGTGCCGTACGCGCGCCACAGCTTGTCCTCGATAATATAGCCAGCGTCACGCCACAGCACCCGGCGAGCTTCCTGTTCGCGTTGGATGACGTGACGCACAACATTTGCCAGATGGTCGACCAACTCCTCCTCTGAACGCCCGAGCGTTGTCTGGTTCGAAATCTGGAAGAAACTCCCCAGGACTTCGCTGCCTTCGCCGTACAACCCGCGGTACGTCAATCCCATCTGCTGCAACCCCACCAGCACTTTCGGGATTTCCTTCGTCAATACCAACCCCGGAAGATGGATGAGCACCGAGGCGCGCATCCCGGTTCCGGTGTTCGTCGGACATGCCGTCAGGAATCCATATTCTCTGTGATACGAGTACGGCACTCGCCGTCCGAGTTCCTCGTCGAGCCGCAAGATCGCCGCGAGCGCCGGTTCGAGCGCAAATCCGGACCGCACCGCCTGCAGGCGAAGATGATCCTCTTCGTTGATCATGACGCCTACCCCTTCGCCCACGTAAACGGCGGCGCCACCGCGCGCGCCTGACGAGGACTCGAGACCGGCAAGCTCGCGGCTGATCACGTGCCGCTCGTGCAATATCCGGCGATCATCGGTGTCCAGTTCGTCCACGCGGACCAGGACGCCGTTGGCCAGGGACGGAACCGTCGGCACCGCGTCGCGAACCTGGGACAGGATCCGGATGCGCTCTCCTTCACGTGAACGCCCGGTAAAGGCATAGCCCTCGACGTTTCGGGCCAGTCGTACCCTCGTGCTCAGCACGATATCCGACTGTTCCCCGGAAGCGTCCAGCCATCCCAGTCCCGCGTCAGGCAGCAGCGAGAGATCAAACATCACTCCAACCCCCTGATCTTGTCGCGCAGCATCGCCGCTTCCTCGAACTCTTCCTGCGAGATGGCGCGGCGAAGCCGGTCGCGCAGCTCGCCCAGGACCGTCACCTCGCGCATCAGGTCCGGCGGCGGCGCTTCGTACTGGCGACCGACGTGACGGGCATTCCCGTGGACGCGCCGAAGGAGCGCGCGCAGGCTCTGGTCGAACGTCGTGTAACAGCTCGCGCACCCGAGGCGCCCCGCCTCACGGAAGTCACCGAGGCTCATGGAGCAGAACGAGCATCGGATCGACTCGACCTGCGCCGCGACGGCCTGCGCCTGAACCGCCGGCAGGTAGTCGGCGATCATGTTCTTCAGGGGAGTCGTCACCGACGTCTCGATACCTCGCTCGGCGGCGCAACCCTGGCACAGATGCAGCACGTTGACCTCCCCCTTCACGGCGTGCGTGAGGGTGACGGTCGCATCGCGCTCACGGCAGACATCACACAACATCAGCTGATCACTCCCTGAAGGTCGGCTTCCTGTAGTACACCGTCCTCCATGTGCAGTGCGCGATCTGCGCGCCTGGCGAGGGAACGGTTATGGGTGACCACGACCATCGCGATTTCGAGATCGCGAGCGAGCGTCGCCAGCAGGTCGTGCAACATCTCAGCGTTCGTATGATCCAGGTTTCCGGATGGCTCGTCGGCGAGGAAGACGGCGGGATCGAGCGCCAGAGCCCGAGCGACTGCGGTGCGCTGCTGCTCACCACCCGACAACTCCGACGGGCGGTGGTCTACCCGATGACTGAGGCCAACCCTGGCCAGCAGCTCCAGCGCCCGGGCCCGCGCCACCGAGACGTCCCGGCCGGCAATCCGCAGGGGCATCATCACGTTCTCCATCGCCGAGAACTCGCGCAGGAGATGGTGGAACTGGAACACGAAACCGACCGCGCGATTCCGCAGGTCCGCCAGTTCGTCGTCGGAACGATTGGACAATGACTGTCCGGCAATCACTACTTCACCGCGATCGGGGCGATCCAACGCACCGATGACGTGAAGGAGGGTGCTCTTCCCGGCGCCGCTGGCACCGACGACGGCGATCATCTCACCGCGAGCGACGGTGAGGTTCACGCCGCTCAATACCGGCACGACCCCGCCATCACCGCCGCGGAACGACTTCACCAGGTCTCGCGCAATCAGGACACTCATCGGGCGTCCCTCCATCTCGCTGCTGCACCCACACCATGTAATGTGACGCCTGACGCGGCCCCGTGCCACGACACCTCGAACGGCTCTGGCCTGTGGCCTCTGGTCTCTGGCCGGTTGCTATTCATGCCGAATCGCCTCGAGCGGATACAGCCCCGCGGCCTGCTTGGACGGGTACCACGTGGCCAGCGCGGCGATCAGAACGCTCACCGCAATCGTGATGAGCAGGTCCTGCGGCTCGTTGAATGCGGGCAAGTGATCGATGAAGTAGATCTGCGGGTCGAGCGGGATGAGCTTCTTCTGGCCGATCAGCGTCGAAACGACCAGGCCCAGCGTCACGCCTAACGCAGTTCCGGCGACACCGATCACGAGGCCCTGAAGGAAGAAGATCCGCTTGATGGACGCCGAGCGCATGCCCATCGCCTTCAGGATCCCGATCTCGCGGGTCTTGTCGGCGACGACCATCGTCAGGTTGCTGACGATATTGAACGCGGCAACGAGGATGATCAGGCCGAGGATGACTCCCATGCCAAGCTTCTCGAGCTTGAGCGCCTGGAAGAGGGAGCTATTCTGCTCCTGCCAGTCCACGGCACGGTACGGATAGCCGAGTTTTTCCTCGAGCGCCTTCCCCACTTCGGAGGCGGTCCAGCGGCTGGTGGTGCGCACTTCAATGCCGGTGATGGCATCACCCATGCGTGCCAGCTCGCGAGCGGCATCGAGCGCGACAAACACGTAGTTGTCGTCGTATTCGTACATCCCCGTCTGGAAAATTCCGGTCACCTCGAACTCCATCGTGCTCGGAATGATCTGCCCGGTCGATGCCGAAATATCCTTGGGCGAAAACGTAATGAGCGTCAGCGACTTACCCAGCCCGACGCCTAACCGCGCCGCCAGCAGGTCGCCAACCACCGCGCCGCGTGTCTGTCCATCCGACGACGCAAACCGGAAGTCTCCCTCGACCGCTCGCTCCCGGATCGTCGTGACGTCCGCCACACCCTTTCCCTGCGGCTGGATGCCGGAGACGAAGACCGCGTCAGGGGTATTCGCCCCCGAACGAGCGAGTGCCTTCGTGTGCACCCATGGCGCGGCAGCGGCCACATTCGGCGTCGCCTTCACGCTGTCGAGGACCTGGCGCCAGTCGGGCATGTTCATCTCGGTGCCAAACGTCAGCAGCCGGAGGTCCGGACTCCCAATGAGGATCTTCTCGCGCAGGTCACGCTGCAGCCCGTTCATCACCGCCATGACCACGATGAGCGCGCTCACGCCGACCACGACGCCGCCGATCGCGATCAGGCTGATGAACGAGAGCAGCCGCGATCCGCGCCGCGCGCGCAGGTAGCGCATCGCAATCGCCATCTCGAGTGATCGGATCATTCGGGCCTCATCGTTGGGAAAAGAATCACGTCGCGTATGTTGGCCGCTTCGGTGAGATACATGAACAGACGATCGATCCCGATTCCTACGCCACCCATCGGCGGCATGCCGTATTCCATGGCCCGAAGGTAGTCCTCATCTACACCAACGGCCTCTTCGTCGCCGGCCGCCTTGAGCTTTGCCTGCGCTTCCAGTCGAGCTCGCTGATCGATGGGATCGTTGAGCTCGCTGAAGGCGTTAGCCACCTCCTTTCCCTTTGCGAACAGCTCGAAGCGCTCCGTTAACGCAGGATTCCCTCGTTTTGGTTTCGCCAGGGGCGAGAGCTCCTTCGGGTAATCCACTACGAATGTCGGCTCTTCGAGTTTGGCCTCGACCAGCGCCTGGAAGATCTCGTCGAGCAACTTTGGCCGGCTGAGGGTAGCGACAGAGTTCACTCCGACGCGTTCCCCGAGGTGGCGAAGGTCAGCCGGACTGAGCGTCATGACATCGACGCCGCCAGCCGCGGCGTTGAGCGACGAAACCCACTCGACGCGCGGGAAGGGCGGGTGAAACACCACGGGCGGGAGCAGGCACTCGTCAGGCAGGACCAGGCGATCCTCGGGCGAAATGCCCTCGCCGCAGAGGATGTCACTTACCGCGGTTGCGGCGGCGACCAGGACATCCTCCACGCGCCCCATCATGACGGTGTAGTCGGCGTAGGCCTCGTAGAACTCCAGCATCGTGAATTCCGGATTATGTGTCCGGTCGATGCCTTCGTTCCGGAAGTCATGGCCGATCTCGTAGACCCGTTCGAGACCACCCACCACCAGCCGCTTGAGGTAGAGCTCATCGGCGATCCGCAGGTACAGCGGCATGTCGAGCGCATTATGGTGCGTCAGAAACGGACGCGCCGCCGCGCCGCCGTATTGCGGCTGCAGGACGGGGGTCTCGACTTCCACATAGCCTAACGCGTCGAAATACCGCCGGATCGCGCTGATCATCCGTGCCCGGGCGACGAACCGGCGGCGCACTTCGGGATGCACGGCGAGATCGGCGTAGCGCTGGCGATACCGCTGCTCCGGGTCGGCGAAGCCCGAGTGCCTGACGAGTCGTCCGTCGAGTCGTTCCTCCTTCCCGAAGGGGAGGGGACGGAGTGACTTGGCCAGCAGCGTCACCGACTCCACCCGAACGGTGATCTCGCCCGTTCGCGTGCGAAATACCGGCCCCGACACGCCGATCACGTCTCCGAGATCGAGCAGGTCGACGAGCTTGAATACCTCCTCACCAAGGTCGTCACGACGGAAGTACAGCTGGATCCGCGACCACTGGTCGGCCAGATGGCCGAACACGGTCTTCCCATGCGGACGCCACGCGACGAGCCGGCCAGCGAGCCGCACGATCTCACCCTGTTCGACGCCTTCAGGAAGGGCTCGCAGGGCGGCCGACGTGTCGTGCGTTGGATCGAAGCCGTAGGCGAACGGCGCGACGCCCGCGGCTTCCAGCGCGGCGAGTTTCTCGCGCCGAGCCTTCATGACGAAGTTGAGGTCTGGGAGCGTTGGCTCGCCGGGCCGTGGCTCGTCGCGACTTGGCTCTTCGATTTTTGGGTCTTCGCTCACGCGACTCCCGCGCCGGCGCCGAACTGCTTCAGGTACGCTTCGATGAATTCGTCGATGTCGCCGTCCATGACGCGCTGGACGTCGGGGATCTTCAGTTCCGTGCGGTGATCGTTGACCATCGTGTACGGCTGGAACACGTAGCTGCGGATCTGGCTCCCGAAGGAGTTGTCCGACTTCGTCGCGTCGAGTTTGGCCTTGGCGGCCGCCTGCTTCTCCACCTCGCGCTGATAGAGCTTGTTCTTCAGCTGCTTCATGGCGGTCGCCTTGTTCTTGAATTGCGACCGCTCCTGCTGCGAAGACACGACGATCCCGCTGGGGATGTGCGTCAGCCGGACGGCGGAGCTGGTCTTGTTGACGTGCTGTCCACCGGCGCCGCTGGCGCGGAACACATCCATCCTGATGTCTTCGTCCCGGATCTCGATGTTGATCTCCGTGTCGACGACCGGATACACGAACACCTGCGCAAACGAGGTGTGCCGGCGGGCATTCGAGTCAAAAGGGGAAATCCGCACCAGCCGATGCACACCAGTCTCGGGGCGCAGAAAGCCGTACGCGTATTGCCCGCTGATTTCCAGCACCGCGCCCTTGATGCCGGCTTCTTCACCTTCGCTCATGTCGAGGATGTCGATCTTGTACCCATGACGCTCGGCCCAGCGCGTGTACATGCGCATCAACATCTCGGACCAGTCCATGGCTTCGGTGCCGCCAGCGCCGGCGGCGATTTCGATCTGCGCACTCCGCCAGTCGTCGGGTCCGCGCAGCAACGATCGTAACTCGAAGTCGCGAAGGTCGGTGACGAGCGCTCGCGCTTCCGAGTCCAGCTCGCTCGCGACCGCGTTGTCAGGTTCCGCTTCGAGCAGTTCGTCGAGCTCGCGCGCGCTTTTGATCCGTTCCTCGAGCCGATCGTAGGGTTCGATCCAGCCTTTCAGCTCCTTGACGCGCTGGACGACGGTTCGCGCGGTATCCTGGTGCCCCCAGAAGCTGGCGTCGGCCATCTGCTCTTCGAGACGCGTTTGCTCCTCGCGCAGGCGCGCGAGGTCAAAGATGCCTCCGGAGCTCCTCGAGTCGCTCGCTCAATTCATCCAGCGAACGTGCGCGTTCCGATTCAGCCATACCGTGCCATCTCCGGGTGTGCGAAGAGCCGTTCTCCTCGAGAGGGAAACGGCTCGTGCGACGAACAACGTGAGTCCTGACGGCAGTATAGTCGGAAGCGGAGCGCCGGACCAGATAGGGATTAGCGACCAGCGACAAGCCACGCGATTAGCGTACGGCGATCGGCGGCTAGCGCCGAGAGCTCGCTGATCGCCAGAAGCCAATCGCTAACCGCTTGCTACTCTCTGCTCGCTGATCGCTGCTCGCTGCCATTAAAAGATCTTTCGTCCACCCGCCAGCACGTCATTGAGCGCTTCCTGGAAATGCATCGTCGACTCGGCGAACTCCCGCCCGACCTGTTCGACGTATTCCTCGTAACTCTTCTTGATCTCGTCGCGGAACAGCTGCTTCAGCGTCCCCGCCTGGACACCCTCTTCGCGTTTGGTGGGGTGATACGCGACCATGTCTGAAACCAGCGCGCGAGCCAGGCGCCGCGCCTTCTGGTTCGGATCGTTGGCGAGGAACGGATTGATCGGCTTCCGCTGAACTGCTGCCAGTGGCGGCGCTGGAGTCGACGGCGTGGAAAACGCAGCTGACACGCTGCCACCGACGCTCAACGGAGACGGCGACGATGGCTTGGGCGGTTCCGGCTCGGGAATCGACGTACGCGGCGGCGTGAATGGCGCGCCAAACATCGCCTCGAAGGTCGATGGGATGGCCGGCTCGGGACGCCGCGAAGTCGGCGGCACCTGCACCGGTTTCTCGTCAGGCGGCGTCGCCGGCTCCCTGCTGATCGTCGGAGTGAACTTCGGCGAAAAGGGAGGAGTCCGGTGTCGCGCCGGCGTCGGCAGCTGGTTAGGCATCGACGCGGGTTGGTCCGTCGCCTTCGTGGGCGCTGGGGTCGCCGGAGCACGGGGCGCCGGGGGTTCCGCTCGCGGAACCGGTGGCGGCCACACCGGTGGCGGAGTCTGGACAGGCGTCCGACCTCGAGGCGCGCTTGGTTTACCGCCAGACCCGCTGCCGACTCCCGCCCTGGCATGTGCCGGTACCGGCACCTCGTCGCCCCAGGTCACTGCTGCGCCTACTGGAATCAGGCCACCGCAGATCGAACATCGCGCCCGCATGGAGACGCTGGTGATCTTCGCTGGATCGAGCCTGAAGACTGACTGGCACTCGGGGCACGAAACGTTCATCGGAAGCGCAGGCTTGGCGGTGTTTGCAGACCTTTGCGCGGCTGTACCGGCGTGAATGGCTCCGACCGTCTGTCGACCGAAAATACCGATCCGGTGAGCGACTTTGCGTACGCCTTCATCTCTGTGGCGAGTTCGCTCACCTGCGTGGCCGACTCGAACGGTCGCCGCTCGTTGGTCACCACACCAATCGAAAGAGTCATGAGTGGAACGCGATGGAGTTGCCCGCGACGATCCTTGCCGAAGTAATAGCCTGCCTTCCGATCCGACTCGGAGTACTGAAATGGCACCAGAAGGTCGAACACGTAGACAATTTCTGAACAAGCGGCCTGAACAGCAGCAGCAGGAATGATAAAGATGAAGTCATCTCCCCCGATGTGACCGACAAACCCCTCCTCACCGCACATGCCCTTCACGACGTCGTGAAGCAGACGAGCCAGGACGCGTATCACACGGTCGCCTTCATGGTAGCCGTATCGGTCGTTGAACTCCTTGAAGTGGTCCAGGTCCGCATACGCCACGGCAAACGGCTCGCTTTTGGCCAATTGCGTAGTGATGCAGGTCTCGATGATATCGGTTCCTGGCAACCGCGTGGAAGGGTGTACATGGACATCGCGATCGGACCTCGACAAAGCCGCGTTCAAACGGCTGCGAACTTCAGCTACTGGCGTTGACGACGTGAGGACTTCGTCGGCTCCGGCGAGGAAACATCGCTCCATCTCGCTTTCGCCACTGCCGCAGAGGACCACAGTGGGCACAACGCCGGAGTAGGAGTCGCTCTTGATGCGCTTACACGCTTCCAGCGCCATGTCGGGATTTTCGCGTGCGTCCAGCAGCACAACTCGCGGCCGCCCGCGAAGACAAAATGCCATCAACTCGTCGGGGGAATGAATCACCACGAGCGACAGACCCAGGTCATGAAACCAGCCGTCGATTCCAGCCGGAAACGGAAGTTCGGCTCCGGTGAGGACCACGGCTGAGAGAGTACCTGGCACGTTATCTGTAAGCGTCTTTGTTACAGCGGTTTATGCGTCTACGCTGAGAAAGGAGATTAATCGGTTCTATCTCCGAGAGCGAGGAAGTGGAAAGCGGCCTGCGACAGCGAACTCCTTGCGACGAGGATCGTGGTGCAGACGAAAACTGATATACGCGTCCACCGTGCTCAAAACGTGATTCGCAATCACCACGCCGAGATCTACCATCGCGAGGCGATTCGCGTCGTTGCTTTCGTCGATCAGCGTGCGGAATCGAGCGTACTCCAGCGGCGCGTCCGTCCAGGACCAGCGGTACAGTTGATCGTATGCGCGCGAAGTATAGAAGGCTACCGCCCGCCTCCATTCCGCTGTTGCCGTATCGGGCGCCACGCGAGGATCTGACCAGTACGTGCGACGCGCCAGTAACCAGACCGCGCCGTTGTATGTCGTCGTGTCCGTCTCAGGATCCAGTCCACCGCCGGCGTTGAGATCGTACCGGCCGGCCTCCGGGAAATGCGTCATGCGCTCGTAGTACTCGAAGTCGCCGCTCGGTCGCACATCGGAGAACGCCGCCCGCGCAACGCGTGATGCCAGGTCGCGATAGCCATCACGCCGGCGACGGTACTGCATGGAGTGTCGCGTGAACGAACTCCAGGCAAAGCTCTCGACCGCGAGATACGCAAATGCGCGACTCGACCCGTTCAACGCCTGTCCGCTGCCGGGCAGGACCGCCGACAGCAGCACCGACCAGGCACGGGGCTCGCCATTTCTCTGTGCGCTCACCGGGTCACTCGTCAGGCAGGACGGGGAGTTGAGCAGGGCCGGTGCAGTGGCGCATGATGTCGGCGCCACGATTCCCGACGTGAGCCCCGTAAGGCGTTGCGCTGGGAGTGGACTGGCGACCGAGATCAGGACCAGCACACGTCGCGCACGCCGGAGCATCTAGAACGCAAATCGAAGCGAGAGGAACGTCGGCGCCTGCCCTGCGTCGGCTGAAAAGCCCGTGAACACGCGAGCGAGATCGATGACCAGGTTGTTCCTTGAAAACCCGAGCCCCAGCGTCGGGCCGCCGGCTTCGGCGTTGGACTCGAACACGTAGCCTCCTCGAACGAAGGCGCGTTTCTGCCAGACGAACTCAGCGCCCACCCGCGGGGCGGGATGCTCGATGTTCAGTCCGTCGATGACGTCCGCCGATACGTTCAACTCCGCATCATTGGCGTACCGCTCCGGCAGCGGATAGCGGTAAGCGACCCCCAGCTGCACCCGGGTGGGCAAGGGATCAGCCTGCGGACTATCCTGCACCTGCAGCGCGAGACCCATGTTGCGGACGGCTGCGCCCAGGGTGACGCGACGCGAACCTCCAACCTCGACCTGGGCGCCGGCGTCGATTGCGAACGTCTGCGCCACCTCGTTAGGAAAGTCGCACGGGCCGGTGCAGTCGACCCGCATCTGCACGACCTTGAACGCCACTCCGGTCGTCGCCCGATTTCCGATCGATGCCGCGTACGAGGCCGACAACACGAATGACCGTGTCAGGACGGTCCCGGTTGATGGAAGCGTCGGGTCCGTCGTGTTCTCCTGTTCGCCGTAATTCTGCAGGTCCGCGGCGATCGCAAAAACGCCTAACAAGGTCGACGGCACGATCAATGTGAGCGCGTCGCCCGTGGCGAAAAAATCCTGCGAGTGGTGAATCGCCACTTCCCGTCGATCCGCGACGGCGAGCGCGGCGGGGTTCCACCACAGTCCCTCCGATCCGTCCCGTCGGGCCACGACCGCCTGACCCAGCCCCACGGCGCGCGCACCTACGGGCCGAAGGAGGAATGCCCCGCCCTCACTGCCAACGCTGCCCTGGGCGGTGAGCGACGATACGCTGCCAACGAGCAGCGCCGACACGAGCGCCCTAAAAGGGAGTCGCCTCATCGATGAGCATGATGGGAATCCCGTCGCGCACCGGGTAACTCAGGCGGCAGTGCTGGCAGAGAATGCGTGATTCCTCCGCACGGTACTCCAGTTCACCCTTGCATTTCGGGCATACGAGAATCGCAAGGAGCTGCTGCGAGAGTGTCATGAGCGCGGTACCTCCGGCAGTAGGTATCCCAGTCGTCGCAAGGCAGCGTGATCCCGCCGCCAGTTAGGCAGCACCTTGACCCACAGATCGAGGTACACCGGCGTCGAGATCAGGTCCTCGATCTTAAGACGCGCCGCCCGGCCAATCTCCCTGATGCGAGCTCCCTCGTGACCGATCACGATGCGTTTCTGGCTGTCGCGCTCGACGTAAATGATCGCCCGAATGTACACCGGATTCCGATCCTCACGGAACTCCTCGATACCGCAGGCGATGGCATGTGGGACTTCCTGGGAGAGCTGCTCGAGCGTCGTCTCGCGTATGAGTTCGGCCGCGAAGAAGCGCAGGTGCTGGGTACTGACGTCGTCTTCCGGAAAGAGGTGCGGCCCTTCCGGTAGCAGGTCGCGGAGTCGCGCTCGCAGCTCGTCGATTCCCTCGCCGGTCAGTGCCGAGACCAGCTGTTCATCGGGGCCGTCGACCCGAATGCGTTGCCGCTGGTCTTCGGTGAGCAGGTCGGCCTTAGTCCGTGCGACAAGCACGGGAGCCTGGAGCTCCGGAACGTGAGCGATATCAGCGAGTGCGGCGGGTTTGGGATTTGTCGCCTCAATGAGGTGCAGGACGACATCAGCGTCACGGAGTGCCTGGAGTGCGGTGCCGCGCATGACCTGCTGGAGCGCGACGTTCGGCTCCATCAGTCCCGGCGTATCGACGAGCACGATCTGGGTGTCGTCGAAGGTGAGGATCCCGGTGATACGATCGCGCGTCGACTGGGGCTTGGGGCTGGTGATGGCGAGCTTCTGGCCCACGAGCCGATTTAACAGCGTGGACTTTCCCACGTTAGGTCGTCCCACAACCGCTACGAATCCGGACTTCACGTGGAGATGGGAGGTGGGAGGTGGGAGGAACCTGATCGTGACTCGATGTGCGCTGGGAATCAACTCAGAATAGCGAACGAAGACGAACGGCCCCAAGAGCAGTTCTTATCGGACGTGGGGTTCTCCCACATCTCACCGCTCACATCCCCTGACAGGTCGCGACAAAAAAAAGAACTGCCCCCGAAACAAAGGTCTCAGGGGCAGTTCAAAGAGGTGCCGGCGACGGCCTACTCTCCCGCGCTCTCTCGAGCGGAGTACCATCGGCGCTGTAGGGCTTAACGACCGTGTTCGGAATGGGAACGGGTGTGGCCCCTACGCTCCAGTCGCCAGCGAATTAGTGACAACCGAGGAAACATGATTTGTGGTAGGAAACGAATCGTGATCGTTGTATTTGGCGAAGGGAACGTTAGCGATTTTCGCGCATGGCGTTCCCGAATTTGGGTGAGTCAAGCCTCACGGGCGATTAGGACCGCTGCGCTCGGAACATCTTGCGATGCTTCCACGTGCGGCCTATCGACGGAGTAGTCTCCTCCGGCCCTTCAGGGGGCTC
>DASRPK010000019.1:0-22011 GCA_035646395.1 Gemmatimonadaceae bacterium
ATAGAAGGTGACCCGACTGCATCCATCGCCGCCGTGCGTGCAGTGCGGTTTGTCATGAAGGGCGGAAAAACCAGCACGAGAATCTCCAGGACGAGGTGAGGAGTCGATGAACGAGAAGCAGATCAAGGCGCTGGCCAAGCGGAACGCGGCCAAGGCCGCAAAGGTGAAGCCGACCTCGGTACGCGCGTACGATGATACCGTCGACAAGACGCGATCACCCGATCGCGACGATCGCGACGCAACGCGCATCTTCAAGGAAATGAAGAAGCGCGAGTTCTAGGGGCAGGTCCGAGGCTCGAGGCCGACCCTCGAGAAACCTCACAAGAGCGTCGGCAGAACCGTTGACGCGCACGCACCGCGTGTCGCAGCTTCCTTCCATGCGCGAATTCCGGAAGCTTGCCACCGTTGCCGTTGTCGCTGCCTGTTCTGGCACCGAAGCGCCTCGGCAACCCATCGGCGCGATAACGCCGATCGATGCGCCTGCCGGTCCCCTGAGCGGGGAGCCCAGCCTCGCCGTCGACGCCAACGGCCGCGTCTACCTCTCGTGGCTCGAGCGAAAGAGCGACTCGACGGTCGCGTTGCATCTCGCGGTCCGCGACGGCGCGACCTGGTCGGCGCCGTCGACCGTGACGGCGCGATCCGACCTCTTCGTCAACTGGGCCGACTTCCCCACGGTATTTGTGGCCCCGTCGGGACGAGTCGTTATGCACTGGTTGCAGAAACGTCCAGGGGGCAAGTACTCGTACGACGTCGTCACGCGGCAGAGCACTGATGGCGGGACGACATGGTCTGAACCGCGCGTGCTTCATGACGACAACGTGGCCGCTGAACATGGCTTCGTTTCGTTCTTCGCCGCCGACGGGGATTCCGTCGAGGCGGTCTGGCTGGACGGGCGTGCCACGGCTGGTGGTGGGCATGACAGTCACAATGCGCCGCGTGGCGCGATGCAACTCGGCAACGCGAGGATCGGGCCCGACGGCGGCATTGCTCCATCGACCATGATCGACGATCGCATCTGCGACTGTTGCCAGACGTCGGCCGCGATGACCTCGCGAGGGCCGGTGGTCGTCTACCGCGACCGCTCGCCTGACGAGATCCGCGATATCGCGATCCTGCGGCGGGTCGATGGGAAGTGGACGCAACCCGCGCGCGTGCACGCCGACGAGTGGCACATCGAGGGATGCCCGGTCAATGGGCCGTCGGTCGTTGCCAACGGCGAACACGTGGCGGTGGCCTGGTTTACGGGCGCTCGTGATACCGCCCGGGTAAATGTGGCGTTTTCGGCGGACGCCGGCGCGACGTTCAGCGCACCGGTTCGCGTCGACGACGGCAATCCCGCTGGTCGCGTGGACGTGGAGTTCGACGGCACCGGCCGCGCGCTGGTGACGTGGCTGGAGCGCGTGGGCGACCAGGGCGCCGAGGTACGGTTGCGGAGCATCGCACCGGATGGTTCCGCGTCGCCGGCCGTGGTCGTGGCCAGTTCAGCGGCCGCGCGGTCGAGCGGCTTTCCGCGAATGGTGCGCAGCGGCACGAACGTGGTGTTTGCCTGGACGCAACCGGGGGATACAGCCCGCGTCCGCCTGGCGGTCGCTTCGTTAGGCACGTCGGGGCGTTAGGGCATGCGCCGCTGGCTGCTGCTCGGCGTGCTGGCCGGCTGCGCGGGATCCGGGGACGGCCCGGCTCGCGTGGAAGTTGGCCTCGAGGCACCATCGTACGCCGCGCGGAACCTCCAGGGCGACAGCGTGTCGCTGGCGCTGTTGCGCGGCAAGCCGGTCCTGCTCAACGTCTGGGCGACCTGGTGCCTGCCCTGCAAGGAGGAGATTCCATACCTGGAGACGCTGCACGGCAAGCACGCGGCGCAGGGACTGCAGATCATCGGCGTCAGCATCGATGCGCGCGGTGACGAGCCCAAGATCGAGAGCTTTGCGCGTGACTTCCGGATGTCGTACCCGATCTGGCGCGACCCGGACGAACGGGTGAACTCGCGTTTCCTGGCGATCGGGGTACCGTCGACCTATCTCATCGACCGCGACGGGGTGCTCCGCTGGAAACACCTGGGCACGTTGCGCCCGACGAGCGTGGGGTTTCAGGCGGCGCTCGACGAGGTCCTGCGCGAAAAGGGCGGGTCGCAGTAGCTGGGCCGGCGTGGGCGGCTGGCCGATGACCGCACTCAGGCGGCGAGCGGCATCGCGATTACAGGCGTGTCGCGTCGCAATGGCTCCACGCTCCAGTTGGTGGCGCACCGCCAGATCCATTCGAGGGGACCGTAGCGGTACCGCGACAGCCACCAGCGAGAGAAGGCAATCTGGGCGGTGAAGACGGCGATTGCCGCCGGAAAGACCAGCAGCGCCGGAATCTTCAACCCCAGTCCATGTGGGGTGAAAAAGACCTCCAGCAGCACGATGTGCATCAGGTAGTTCGTCAGCGCCAGCCGCCCCGGCCAGGCCAGAAACGACAGGCGACGGCTCCAGGCACTGCTGTTCGCGACGAGCAACAGGATGACGGCGATGTAGGTAAACGCGAGCCACTGCTCCCTGATGAGCTGAAAGCCCACGCGAGCAAACGACGCAATGGCCGTGAACACATTCTGGTCGGCAGGTGCCGGAGGCTGGATCGGTCCGCCGAACGGCAGGACATAGCGCGACACGGCCCAGAGCCCCAACCCGGCAATGCCTAACGCCACGATTCTTCGCCGGTACCGTTCCGGTCGCGTGAACAGGCCCAGTCGATAGGCGATCAGTCCGAGCAGGAACAGCGTGAAGCTGCCGTTCGGTAGCCACCCGAACTGGCGGTGGAACCTGGGCATGAACGCGACCCGCGCGGAGACAACCGTTCTCCAGCTTCCGGATCGCGCGGCGGCGTCGACCGAATCGCGTGCGGCACGAAAGGCCATGAAGTCGGCACGTTGCTGCTCGCTGAACTGAGCAACGCCGCCCGGGCTGGCGCTCGCGAACGCGACGCGCGTGATCGAGTAGATCGACCGGGACGACGCGCACAGGACCAGAAGAACGACCAGCGCCTTCACTGGCCAGCGCCGCACGAACAGAAGCGGCACCCCCCACACGGCGTAGCCGAACAGCACGTTGAAGCCGAACACCCCTTCCGCGATGAACCCGAAGACCGCGAGCGCAGCGAGCCGGCGGAGGTAGCGCGCGACAAACGGCCGGCTACGAGATTCCGATCGTTCGAGCTGGATCGCGAAACCGACGCCGAACAACATGCCGAAGATCCCGTAGAACCGTTCGTCGAAGAACAGGTGGAGCACCTGCTCCACGAAGGCGGCCGCCCGTCCCGGCTCCGCCCCTAACGGCGTGGCCTCGTAGTAATTGAAGTGCACCATGAACATCCCCACCAGCGCCAGGCCGCGCAGGATGTCCAGGACAATGAGTCGCTCGTTGGCTGCCTCATCACCGCTTCGTTCGCCGTGGGACGGCGCCGAACGCGCGATCGGCGCGGGTGTGACGGGTAGCTCGCCGTTGATACCAGGCCTTAGTGTGCTGAGCATGGGTCGCCTCGCGGGTGCATGGTTCGAGGCGGGCCAGTCGCAGTCACGGGCACGCATCGAGGTGTTTGAAAACGCCCCCAAATTATCGGCGACCCTCACCCGCATCTCATCGCGTCAACACATTGGCTGCCAAAAACTTCCAGCGCAGAGTCAGGCGCCGGAATTCGGGATCCCGGCGCCCCGTGACACGTAAACCGTTCGCCGAGCGCCTTACTGACCGGCGATCACGCGCGCTCCATTGGCAATAATCGAGTCCAGAGCCGTGCGCGCTAACCAGCGACCGCCGATTGCCACCCCGTCGATCTTCATCGTGTTCACGATGTCGTCGAGTGGATTTGCCGTCAGGAGCACGAAGTCGGCGCGCTTCCCCGGTTCGATTGTCCCCCACTCCCTGGAGGCCCCGAAAAACTCGGCCGGATTCACAGTGGCCGCTGCCAACGCCTGCATCGGAGTCAGTCCGGCCTTGACCAACGCCTGCAATTCGCGGTGCAGGCCCCATCCGTACATATGGAACCACTCCGGCGTGTCGGATCCGGCAATCAGCTTGCCGCCCGAGTCCTGAATCGCCTTCACCGCACGGTTGCGCACTTCGACATAACGACGCCGACGGGCTTCGGTGCGCTCGGGAGCTCTCGCAGAATCCCAGTATCGTGTGTGCGCGTTCAAGTACCCTTGTCGCATCTTCGGCGGCCAGAAGCGCCAATCGGGACGGGCCTCCAATTGGGCGCGACTCTCACCGATCGCAAACGCCGTGTTGAACACGTTTTGCGTCGGCCCGACGAAAGCACCCGATCGCGCCACCGCACCGGCGATCGAGTCGAGCTTCCGGTTGTCGACGTGGTCGAGGCTGACCCAGTTCCGGTTCGCGAAGACGCCACCCTGCGTCACTGACTCACGCATTGGCGCCGAATCAGCGAGCGCCTCCTCGAAGAACGAGTCGAGGTGCTCGATCTGCTGGTTTGCCGAGGTGGCGGCGCGCAGGCCGACCACCGGCTCCACGTGACCGACGACGCGAATCGAGCGCTTCCTCGCCTCGTCGATGATCGCATCGTAGACCGGTTTCGTTATGAACAGCGTGATCTTCACGAAGTCATAGCCGGCGTCGGCGGCCCTCTGCACAGCGATGCGTGCTTCTTCGGCCATGGTGACGACATGCGAATTCTCCGAAGCTCGGCCGGTGAATTGCGGACTTGCCACCCAGAGCTGCGGACCCACGACGCTGCCCTGTGTAACCGCTCGTCGCAGCACGAGTTGTTCCGGGGTCCCGATCATCAGGCGCGCAGTCGTTATGCCGTTGGCAAGCATGACGCCGATCTCTGCCGGTCCGGCCGAGTCGTGGACCTCGCCGCCGTCGGACAGGAGATGCGTGTGCATGTCCGAGAGGCCGGGGATGAGGTATTTCCCCGTTCCGTCGATGATCGTCGTGCCTGCTGGCACCGCGACGGTCGTGCCTACAGTGGCGATTCGTCCATCGCGGACCAGCACAGTCGCGCCGGCCATCGGCGCCGGCGAAGCCATCGAAATGACAGTGACATTTCGAATTGCGAGAGTTCCCCGCGCCAGCGCGGTGCGCGAGGCACCCAACGGAGTTCCCTGGCGCAATTCACGCATGAGGCGCTCGTTGGCCGGGAGAATCGCAAGGAGTAGTCCCACGAGTAGAAACGGCTTGGTCATGGTGAACATCGATTGATCCTTCAGGGAGTCGGGGTCAGAGTCGGGGTCGGAGTCGGGGTCGGAGTCGGGGTCAGAGTCCGACTCTGACCCCGACTCCGGTTCCGACTCTGACCCCGACTGTGAAGCTGGCGCTGCACATGGGCTTTGGGGCGCCTTCGTACGCGCTCAGATACCGGGAGGGACGAAGAGCTTCCGGACCGCGGCCAGCCGAAGGCTCAGCGTACCGCAACCTTTCGGGTGCGATCCACTTCCCGCGCGACGAGCGACGCCGCTGCGCCGCCGGAATTCACGGGATGCGTCCCAGTGCCACAGAGCCAGAATCCGTCGAGCGGCGACGCATAACGACTGCACGACGGAACCGGTCGCATGAACAGGAACTGGTCCAGCGCCAGCTCGCCATGCGAGAGGCTTCCTTCGGTGCACCCGTACCGCGACTCGAGGTCCGTGGGCGTCAGGACCCACCGCTGAACCGTGCGCTCGCTGAGATCTGGCGCGACCTGCGCAACCATGGCCGCCACATGGTCCCCTAACGAGTCGGCGCTGGCTTTGGTCCAGCCGGCGCGGAGCGCAAACGGAGCGTGATGCACCGTCACGGAGAGGATGTGTTTCCGGTCCGGAGCAAGCGTCGGGTCGGCCAGCGTCGGCACGGTAAGCGTGAGTGCCGGTGACTCGGGCATGTACCCGAACTTCGCCGCGTCATAGGAACGCTCGACGTCAGCCACGGAGCGCGCCATGACCAGCGTGCCACCCAACGCATCGCGCGGAACCTCCACGCCGCCGGCCTGGAATTTCGGCAATGCATCGAGGGCGAAATGAACCCGTGCCGTGGATCCGCGCATCCTGATGTTGTCGACCGCACGCAGGAAGTCGGGGTCGAGCCACATCGGATCGATCCACGCAAACGAGCGACGCGGGTCCGCGCTGGAAACCACGTTCGATGCACCCAGCTCTTCACCGGTGTTCAGTCGCACACCCGTCACACGCGACCGCTCGACCATCACTTCGCTGACTTCCGCGCCCAACCGGATTTCAACGCCTGCTTCCCGCGCGGCCGACGCCAGCGCCGCCGTGAGCGCCCCCGAGCCACCCCGCAGCGTTCGCCGCACCCCGATCGCCGATTCCGGTTGACCCACCTGCTGGTGGAGGAACACGAGGGCGGTTCCGCCCGACATCGGTCCGTGCATCACGTCACGCGTGCCCGCCACTGCCAGCATCGCGCGGAGCGACTCATGCGCAAACCATTCTTCGGCCAGGTCCGATACCGGCATCGGCACGACGCGCAGCACTTCCATCATCTCGCGACGCCCCAGCTTCCGGAGCCGCCGGCCCAGTCCCGCCAGCGCCACCAGGTCGCCTAACGCGCGAGACTGTACGCGAGGCGCCCGGATGGCATACGCCGCCTCGAGAAAACCCGCCACCTGGCCCACGAAAGTCGTGAACGCATTCCACCGCGCCGCATCGGCCGCCGATACGCCCTTCAACCCGTCGATCGTGCGGGCAACGTCGGGATACGTCGCCACCGGCGGTGCATCCGCACCGATGGCGACGAGTCCGGCCGACGGCTGGATCCACTGCAGGCCGTGACGCTCCAGTTGCAACTGCCTGACGAGTGATTCCGGGATCCACCCCACGTCGTCGCGGCAGGCGCTGACCCGGAAGCCCGGATGGAACTCCTCGGTGGCATTCGTGCCACCCGCCACGTCGCGCCGCTCGAGCACCAGGACCCGCCGGTTCCTGCGCGCCAGCAGCGTTGCGGTGGCGAGACCGTTCGCGCCGGCGCCGATGACGATCGCGTCATAGCGATTCATGACGCGGCTCCGAGGATCTCCAGCGCCGCCAGCCGCCCGCCGGCGCCCATGATGCCACCGCCCGGATGGGTGCCCGAGCCACACTGCCACAGGCCGCGAACCGGGGTGCGATACTGGGCCCACCCCGGCGACGGCCGCAGGAAGAACAGCTGGTGCAGCGCCAGCTCACCCTGGAAGATGTTTCCCTCGGTCAGTCCGGTGATGCGCTCGATGTCCGCCGGGGTCAGGACCTGCTTCTCGACGATGATGTTCCGGATGCTGGGCGCGAACTGCGCGATCGCATCGATGACCGCGTTGCCGAATGCGTCACGCTTGAAGTTGTCCCATCCGCCGGTGATGGTCGACGGCGCGTATTGCACGAACACCGACATCACGTGTTTGCCCGGCGGCGCCATTCCCGGATCGATCATCGACGGCAGGATGATGTCCATGTACGGGCGCTGGGAGAACGATCCGTACTTCGCATCGTCGTACGCCCGCTCGACGTATTCGAGCGACGGCGAAATCGACATCGCACCGCGCAAATGCGGGCCGACGCCAGGGAGGCAGGTGAAATCCGGCAGGCCTGACAACGCCAGGTTTACCTTGCCTGACGAGCCTCGGATCTTGAAGCGACGCATGTCACTGACGAACTCCGCCGGAAGATCAGCCTCGTTCACCAGGGTGAGGAACGTGCGCTTCGGGTCGAGCGACGAGACCACGACCGGTGCCTCCAGCTCGTCGCCGTTCACCAGGACCACGCCGGTGGCACGACCATCCTTCGTCCGTACCTTCGTCACTTCCGCATCCAGGCGGACTTCGGCGCCTAACGCCTTCGCCGCCCGCTTGATCGATTCCGAGATCGCGCCGGTGCCCCCTCGCG
The DNA here is from genome assembly GCA_035646395.1 of Gemmatimonadaceae bacterium. Classification (GTDB taxonomy): domain Bacteria; phylum Gemmatimonadota; class Gemmatimonadetes; order Gemmatimonadales; family Gemmatimonadaceae; genus JABWBJ01. Next base: position 7,850 of record DASRPK010000019.1, read on the forward strand.
CAAAACCCCACGCGCGAAATGCGCCATCGATCTCCCCCATGTAGTGATGCAACAGGACATATGCGGACCCAGGGGTCCGCGGACCCATGAAGGTGCCGATGATCCCGCTCGCCGATTTCGTCGCCTTGAGCACGTCCGTCTCGAACCATTCGTCCAGAAAGTCGGCCGAGCTCATCGTCATGAGCTTGTACAGCAGGTGAAAGTGCTTTTCGCTCAGGGACTGGAAATGCGTCCCTACCTTGAGCAGGCCACGCAGGTCGCGCGGCGACAGCGACGTCGGGTCAGGCGGTATCATGCTGATGATCGGCTTCACCGCCATCGCCATCAGTCCCATCAGCCGGCTGTACTCCTCATACGCCTCGGCATCCTTCAACGAGTGCCGCGCGATTTCTCGGCGCGTCTGGTCCGCGTCGGGCCAGGTCGCGAGGTAATCACCGCTGAACATCGGCGTGACCGTGCTTTCCAGCGGCAGGATCTCCAGGCCATGTGACGGGAGCTCCAGGTCACGGATGATCTCCGGCCGTAACAGGCTCACGACGTACGAGAAGACCGAGAACTTGAAGCCAGGAATGACCTCTTCGGTCACCGCGGCGCCGCCGACGAGGTGGCGCCGCTCGAGCACCACGACTTTTTTTCCTGCGCGCGCCAGGTACGCCGCCGTCACGAGTCCGTTGTGGCCACCACCAATCACGATGGCGTCGTAGCGGCCGTTCGAGCGTGTCATGCGCGCTTCCGTTCCGGATTGAAGAACGGCGTCGGGCGCACGTGTGCGCGCGCACGCTTCCGGCGATGCTCAACGGTGATTTCCATGTCGAGCTCCGTCCCCACGTCGGCGGAACCCGCCTCGAGATGCGCGAGGGTCAGGTACTTCTTCAACAGCGGCGACCAGCATCCGCTCGAGGCGTACCCCACCTGACGGTCGCTATCGGCGGCGTATAACGGGACACTCGTGCGCCAGGCTGTCGTCGGCAGGCGCGGGGCGAGACCGAGATCGGTGTACAGGGCCTCGAGCGGTTCCCAGTGCACCTCAACACCAACGAATTTCCACTCAGCGGGTCGTTCGCGCTCCGCCAGCAGTGCGTCGTGCCCGACAAACGCGGGCTTGTCGAAACCAATCGTCCAGTCGAGCCCAAGCTCGATCGGCGATGACTTCTGCTGCTCGATCAGTGCCTTGCGCGCGGGAACATAATCGACATCGAGCAGCAGCAGGCCCGCTTCGATGCGGGCCACATCCAGTGCGAGTATTCCTGCCGGCGTGATTCCATACGGCGCGCCCGCGGCGATGAGCGCGTCCCATACGGGAAGCGCGTGTTCAGCATCCATCCAGATCTCATAGCCGAGATCACCCGTGTAGCCGGTCCGGGTGATGGTGACGGGAACACCGCGAATCAGCGCATTGGTGAGCCGGAAGAACTTGACGTTGGCCAGGCTGGTGCCCGCGGCATGCTCGAGGATCAGGCGCGAGTTCGGTCCCTGCAGCGCCAGCGCCGCGATGCCGTCGCTCGTGTCCTCGATCGTCACCTTCAGCCCGCGCGCGTTTTCACACAACCACCGATAGTTTGGCTCGGCTGACGTTAGGCGGAGGAATTCAGGTGAAAGGACGGAGACGGTCCCGTCATCGAGCACCTTCCCCGCCCCGTCGCACCAGGGCGTGTACAACACCTGCCCCACCTTCGCCTTCGCGACGTCGCGCGTGACGACGCGGTCCATCAACCGCACCGCGTCAGGCCCTCGCACGTGGTACTTGAACAGCGGCGACACGTCGAACAGCGCCGCGCTGCTGCGAATGGCGTGGTACTCGCGATCGTGGTGCAACTCGTACGAGCTGGCAACGACGTAGCCCGCCCACCGCCGCCAGGTCTGCCCTTCTACTAACGGAGCGGTCCGAGCGTGGAACGGCGTGCCGGGCAGCGATCGGTTCACGTACCGCTGGCCTCTGGCCCGTGGCCTCTGGCCTCGTTCATCGTGGCAACCGGTCAGGCATGTCAGCGAGCACGTACGCCATGACGGCCATCACCGCCACGCACAGCGCGACCTCGCGCTGGTCGAGCTTGTCGACTGTGTCGGCGTCGGTGTGGTGATACCAGAAGTACTTCGTGCCGTCGACATTGAGTCCGAGTCCGGGAACGCCGAGCGCCATGATGGGGCCGATGTCGGCGCCGCCACCGCCGCGCGCGATCTCACCGGCTCCAATGCCCGCCAACAGGCTCCCGATCTGCCTGACGATCGCGAACGCCGAGTCGGATCCGGTGAATCCGAAGCCGAGGGGCTTGAAGACGCCTGCGTCGCTCTCGATAGCCGCGATGTGCTTGTCCAGTTCCGCGCGATGCGCGTCGCGATAGGCGTTACCGCCGCGCAGCCCGTTCTCCTCATTCGTCCAACCCACGACGCGGATTGTCCGTCGAGGGCGGAGCCCGAGTTCCTTGAGGATGCGAATCGCTTCCCATGCCACCACGACGCCGCCGGCGTCGTCCATCGCGCCGCGTCCCACGTCCCACGAGTCGATGTGGCCGCCCATGACGACGACCTCGTCAGGCGACGTCGTCCCGCGAAGTTCCGCGATCACGTTGCGTGACTGCGCGTCAGGCATCATCCGCGCCGTCATGGTGAGCTTCACCTGGACGCGCTCACCGCGTTCGATCATGCGCGCGATCATATCGGCGTCTTCGGGCGTGATCGCGGCGTGCGGAATCTTCGGCACGCTGTCGTTGTAGGCCATGCCGCCCGTGTGCGGCGTTCGCATCGAGTACGGCGTAATGGAGCGGACGAGGGACGCAACCGCGCCGACACGAGCTGCGGCGACCGCTCCACCGCTCCGGTACGCCACCGTCTGGCCGTACGCGGTGAACGGCACATTGAACAGCACGATCTTCCCCCTGGCTTCGCTCGCTCGCGCGCGCAGGTCGTCGTAACTCTTCACGACCATGATATCGGCCGTAATTCCCTGCGCCGGCGTTGCGACGCTCCCGCCGAGACCCAGCATGGGCAGCACCTGCCGGCGGGGGGATATGAGTTCAACCGATTCCGTCCCGCGAACCCAGCGTGGGACCATGACCGGCTCACCACGCACGCCATCGAGCGCGTCTTTCCGCATTTCCGCCAGCGTCCAATCGATTGCGCGCTCGAGCGACTCCGAGCCGGAGAATCGATGACCAAAAGTCTCCGTGAGCACCGCGAGGCGGTTCCAGGCCGCGCTGTCTTTTGTGGCCCGGGTGATGATGCGCGACGCGGCGTCGCGATAGCGGTCAGCAACCGTTTGCGCGGAGGCATCACACGCGACCGACAACACAACGAGGCCAGTGGCCGGAAGCCAGCGTTTCATGGGGTCCGTGGTGGAGGAGAGGCGGGGAAAGATATGGTGTCAACCATCACTGCTCCACTCAGGTAACTGTCGAGATGGGAGATGGGAGATGGGAGATGGGAGATGGGAGATTACTTTCAAGGTCGGATTACCTCGGAATCCGTAAAGAAGTCGTCTCACGTCTCACATCTCCTTCAGCCATGTCTCGTCGCATCGCCTTTGCCCTGACGCTGCTCTTCTTTCCAGTGGCCCAGGCCTTCGCCCAGTCTTCACTCCCCACCGTAAAGCCGGCCGATTACGGCAAGTGGGAATCACCAGGTCCCGCAGCGTTATCCCCGAACGGCCGCTGGCTCGTTTACGGCGTGACGCGCGTGAACGAGGAGAACGAGCTCCGGATCCGGCCACTCGACCGCGATACGGCGTTCGTCGTGCCTAACGGGACATCGGCGACATTTGGCGCCGATTCGCGCTGGGTCGCGTATCTCATCGGCGTCTCCCCCGCGACGCGCGAGCGACTGGAACGGGAACGCAAACCCGTCCGCACGGCGCTGGGCTTTCGTGACCTGGCAACCGGACGCACGGACAGCGTTGGCGAGATCGCGTCGTTCCGGTTCAGCGCCGACGGGCGATTCATCGCGATGCGTCGCTATCCTGCGGAAGGAAAGCGAGTGGCAGAGCTGATTGTTCAGAGCATGACGACCGGAGCGCGCATGACGTTCGGGAACGTCGGCGATTTTGCGTGGACTGACCGCCGCCCCGTTCTCGCGCTCACGATCGAAACCGAAGGTGGCGCGGGGAACGCCGTCCAGGTATACGACGCCGTCTCGCAGACCGTCCGCGTCCTCGAATCTTCTCCATCGATCTATCGCGGTCTCGCCTGGCGGAAGAAAAGCGAGGACCTGGCGGCGTTGCGCACTGTCGCCGAAAAGGGATTTCGCGATACCACCCACGCGGTCCTGACGTGGGCGAATGCGACGAGTGCTTCGGCACCACGCCGGGTGCTGGACCCGTCGAAAGGTGCCGGTATTGCGACAGGGCTGCGCATCGCCGATGCGCGCCGACCGGAATGGACGGACGACGGCACAACGGTATTCATCGGACTGCGCACGCGTGAAGCCGCCGCGGACACAGCTCGCGGGCGGGCGGGAGGAACAGCAGCGAAAACCTCCGATGTTCAGGTCTGGCACTCGCAGGACGTGCGCATCATGCCGATGCAGAAGGCGCAGGAATCGCAGGACCTGCAGCGCACGCTCGTTGCGGCGTGGCACGTTGCCGATAACAAGGTCGTCCCCATTTCACGCGAGCAGCAGGAAACGACTCGCATCCTCGCTGGTGGCAAACACGCCGTCGAATACGACCGGTCGTCGTACGAGTTCGGTACGATGTTCGGCCGACCGTACCAGGACATCTGGCTCGTCGACGTGCGCTCCGGTCAACGAACGAAGGCGCTCGAGAAGGTCCGGTATTTCTATGGGCCGAGTCCGAGCGGAAAGAAGCTCGCCTGGTACGACGGGACCAACTACTGGAGCTATGACATCGCCACCGGCGCTCGCACAAACCTGTCCGCTGTTGCGAAAACATCGTTTGCCGATGTCGACTGGGATTTTCCGGGCGACATGACGCCTCCGGAGGGAAATGCGGGCTGGACGAAAGACGAGAAGGGATTTCTTGCGTATGACACGCACGACATCTGGCTGCTGGCAGCCGATGGAAAAACCGCGACCAAGCTGACGTCCGGAACCACCGATGGCACGGTGCACCGCATCGTCCGACTTGGCGCAACCGACGAGGGCGTCGACCTGCTCGCACCCGTGTATCTCTCGTTGACGGGCAAGTTGTCGAAAAAGTCGGGGTACGGCCGCCTGACTAGTGGGAAGAGTGTCGAACGACTCGTGTACGACAGTGCACGCGTCATCCGCCTCATGAAGGCCGACAGCGCGGAGGTGCTGGCGTTCACGCGTGAACGGTTCAACGATGCGCCCGACTGGTACGTTGGCGGCCCGCTGCTTCGCGATCCGCAGCAGGTGACGAACTTCAATGCGTTCCAGGCCGGTTTTGCCTGGGGCAAGTCGGAACTGGTCGATTTCACCAGCGCCGCCGAACGTCCGCTGCAAGCGGCGCTGTATTACCCGGCCAACTACGATCCATCGAAGAAGTATCCGATGATAGTGTACACGTATGAACTGCTCTCGCAGAACGTCCACCAATATCCGGTTCCATCAGAGCGCAGTTATTACAACACGGCTGTCTGGACCGCGAACGGATACTTCGTGCTGCAGCCGGACATCGTGTTTCGCGGTCGTGATCCGGGTATCTCGGTACTCGAAGCCGTGGTGCCCGCAGTCAAAACCATCATCGCTCGAGGCCTGGTCGACTCGGCGCGCGTTGGGCATGTCGGCCACTCGTGGGGCGGTTATGAAGCCACGTTCCTCCCCACGCGCACGCACATCTTCGCGGCGACAGTCGCCGGTGCGCCAATCACGAACTTCCTGAGTTTCGCCGGCGCGATTCACTGGACTCCCGGCATCGCGGAGTTCGACCACTGGGAAACCGGTCAGGCACGCATGGACGTCCCGTTCTGGGAAGACATGGAGGCGTACCTCCGGAACTCACCGGCGGCCAAAGTGCACGAGTTGCGCACGCCGATTCTCATGGAAGTCGGCGATGCCGACGGCACGGTCGATTGGCATCAGGGCATCGAGTTCTACAACTTCGCGCGTCGCGCCGGTCGCAAGGATTTCATCCTGCTCGTCTATCCCGGAGAGGACCACGGTCTTCGCAAGAAGGAAAACCAGATCGACTACCACCGGCGCATCAACGAGTGGTTCGGCCACTACCTCAAGGGTGAGCCGGCGCCGAAGTGGATGAAGGATGGCGTGACGTGGTTGGAACGGAAGGCGGTGCTTGAGACGAATAAATAAGGCGCTCGGGTACACGGGTAAGCGGGTATACGGGTATACGGGTAGGAACGCAACAGGGGCAGAGAGACTCTTTGGAGACTCTCTGCCCCGACTCGTTTACCCGTTTACCCGTTTACCCGTTTACCCGTTTTAAAACGTAATCCCCAACGTCATAATCGTCCGCTTCAGCGGATCGTGCCTCCGCATTTCCACGAACGCCCCAAGTCGTGCGACACCGACGCGGACACCGGCGCCGTAGTTCCAGCCAAATTCCTTTGGCGCATCCGGCGACAGCACGTATCGTCCGCGGCCCGCAATGCCATACGGCTGGATGATTGGCAGCTGCATGACCGCTACCGCGTTCACGTTATACGACAGATAGTCCGTGTCGACCTTGTTGCCTATCAAGAGTGCGTCGGCGCGCAGCGCAAGCGGGATGACCGGCAGCGTCAGCTGCGCACCCAACTGCTTCGCGTCCCTTGCGAATGTCGAAACGCCCGAATCACGCGACCCGCCTATGCCCGCCCACAAACTCAAACCGGTCTGGGCACTCGCCGCGGACGAACTGCCCAACAACAGGGCACTCGTCAGGCACATCAATGGTGCGAGCAACCGTTTCCGTCCCATGGGTCACCTCACCTGGTAGTCACTCCATACTTCGCCAGGATCTCGCGCAGCCGATCCAATGGCAGCGCTTCGATCGTGCGCCCTCGGCTTGTCACCGTGGTCGCCTTGAACAGGGAGTTGTAAATGGCCTCTTCCGTAGCCTCGACCACTCCCTGGAACAGCGCGGACATCGCGTCGTTGCCCAGGTCCTCAACCTGCCTGACCTGAGAAGCTGGTCCTCCGCCTTGTCCCCGCCCACCGTCACTCTGTACGACGCGCCGCCGAACGTTTGGTGACGTTGAGAACGCCAGCACATAGTCACCACTGCCGTTCGACGCCGACGAACCCGTCCGGGACAGTCCCATGATTGCTCGCGCCGCCACACGCTTCAGGTTCCGGTCCGACAGCGGCGCATCCGTCGCTACGACAATCATGATCGACCCATCCCCGGCGTCATATAATGTTGACCCGGCTGCTCCTCCACGGCCGCGTTCTACATCACCACGAAACGCATAACGGCCGAGTTCTTTTCCGACCGGCGCCCCCAGTACCTGGAGCACGCCACCGAAATTGGATTGCACGAGTACGCCTATCGTGTACCCGCCTAAGCTCGCCGGGATGACACGAGATGACGTGCCAATTCCACCTTTGAAGCCGAACGCAACCGTGCCGGCACCCGCGCCCACGGCGCCCTCAGCCACCGGACCGGACTGAGCACCCTCGAGAGCCTGCCTGACGTGTTCGGGGCGGACCGGCCGGGAGCGAATGGCATTAAGCGACCCATCGTTGGTCTCGCCAACTACTGGATTGATCGACTGCACGTTCTGCATGCCCTGCCTGGCGAGCAGCCATTCGACCATCGCGTCCGCGGCGCGCCACACGCATAACGTGCACGTCAGCAGGATTGGCGTCTCCAGTTCGCCGAGCTCCGCCAGTTGCGTCACGCCGAGCAGCTTGCCGAATCCGTTGCCGACATGGAGCGCAGCCGGCACGCGCTCGAAGTACGGATTCTCCCCGTGCTGGAGGATCGCGGTGATCCCGGTCCGCACGGAATCGCCCTCGACGATCGTCGTCTGGCCAACGCGCACGCCGCCGACGTCAGTGATCGCATTCAGGGGACCAGGCTGAAACACTCCTGGTGCGACACCGATATCGCGCGCCCGCGGTCGCACCTCCTGCGCGACAGCCATCGATGTCGATGTCAGGCCTAACGCCAGTGCGACAGTCATCCGCATTTCAGCCTCCGAGCGAGCCGGAACGTTCTTCATACATACACAACTACCATAACACCAATGAACCACAGGGAACACAGGGAACACAGCCGCCCTAAAGCTGACGTCACGCGCAACATCCTAACGAGTCCAGCAACTTCCCCGTGTTCACTGTGTTCCCTGTGGTTTCAGTGTTTTTCGGAACTGACCGTGCGATTCAATATTGGAATACGTGTAACCGCCCAGGAGCTGCGTCCATCGAGCGTGTAGCGCGCGTCGGCGATCGTGACCCACGACGTGTCCTTCGTTTCCTCGATCACGTAGTACGGCAATCTCGCCCACGAATGATACTCGCTACCCTGCGGGGTCTGGTTCGCCGTTGGCACCGCCGGGTGACCGTCATTCAACGGGATGCTGAACCAGGGTGCAGAAAGCTTCGCGTCGACCACGCCATACGTTGCGAGATGATATGCGCCCTGCCAGTGGTAGATGACCCGTCGACTCAACGGATTGGCAGGCACCGGCTCCACGACGACCGTGTCCGCGGTCACTCCCTGCGCGGTGAGCGCCGCCCGCACCCGGCGACGTGAAACACTCGTCAGGAGTGCCATCGCCGCGATGTACATCGCCACAAAGGCCAGCGCGCTGCGCGCGGGGAGCGGTTGGCGGCGCCGTCGCGCAATCCAGATACCGGCGCCTAACGCCAGCCAGATCCACGGATCGACGATGAACAGCGTATCGGCATACGACCACTGCCCGCTGATGGGCATCAGCCAGCGCATCCCATAGGTGTTCATCCAGTCGAGAAACGGATGCGTCAGGATCCCGATGGCGGAAAGAATCAGGAGCCAGCGTGGATCTGGCGGCGTTGTCTCGGGCCGCCGCCACCGGTGCCACGCCACCATGATCACGGTGAGCACGATCGGCAGCAGCGCCAGCGCCGGCAGACCATGTGTAATCCCACGACGAAAGCCGAGGCTGTGGCCTAACGGGACAGCGATGACGTCGATATCCGGGAAGTTGGCGGCGATCATCAGCGTCGCCGTCCCGAGCGCCGTCTTCCGCTTGAGTCCTGCTTCGGCGAGAGCGGCGCCGACAAGCGTATGGCAGACGTTATCCATGCTTCACGAGCGGAAGCAGGAAGGAGGAAGCAGGAAGCAGGGAAGGATTCGAAACGTTCATTCGGGAAGACCTCGACCAAATAACGTCTCGAGGCGCATCAAACTCGAGGATGCGAGCACAGCGAGCGTCCTCAGACATTCCCTGTGTCCAGCCTCCTGCTTCCTGCTTCCTCCGGCTTCACCCTCTTCACCAACAGCGCTGCCGAAGCATAACTCGTCAGGTTCAGAAGCGTCTTGAACAGGTCGGGGATGAAGTCGATCGCGATGAGGATGCCCAGCCCCTCAGGCGGAAGTCCCACCGCGATATACAGCGGAGCCTGGACGAAAAATCCGCCACTGGGGATTCCCGGCACCGTCAAGGAGAGGATTACGCAGCCGATGGCAAAGATTACCAGGTTCGTTCCGGCGAAGTCGACGCCATATAGCTGCGCCACCAGCACGGCGCCTAACGGCCACGTGATCGGCGAATTCGGCTTGAAGATCGACGCACAAAGCGGCAGGACAAATCCGGCGACGGTCGGAGTCACGCCCAGCTTCCGTTGCGCGTCGGTCAGGAGCACGGGTAGCGCCGCCAGCGACGAGCGCGAAGTGAAGGCGATGGTTTGCGCGGGGAGCAGTGCCGGCGCCAGCGTGCGAAGCGGGACATGCCCCAGGCGCGAGGTCACGACGTACAACAGCACTATCGCCACCGACAGGCAGATCACGCAGGCGAGGATGTACACGATGATCGCGCCGGCGGCGGCCGCTCCCAGGCGCGCGCCGACCGAGACCGCCAGCGCGAACACACCGATCGGCGCCGCGATGACCACCCAGCGGATGATGGTCGACATGGCATCCGCCACGCCCTGAAAGAAGCGCACATGAGTCTCGCGATTTTTCTCGGATACGCGCGATAACGCCAGCCCATATCCGAGACTGAAGATCACCAGCGGCAGCAACGCCCCGTCCGCAGCGGCCCGTATGGGATTGTTCGGCACCAGTGCCAGCAGCCACTCGCGCAGGGACACCTGCTGCAACAACGCGGGATCGAATCGCGCCGCCTCACGAAGTGCCGCGGTGCTTTCGGGGTCGAAGGTGAGGCCGCCGAGCAGGAACTTCGCCAGTGGCATCATCACCACGGCAAAGAGTGAGAGCATCGTAATCATTACCGCCAGCGTCCTGCCACCCAGCGTCCCGATCTGTCGTGTATCGGACGATCCGGCGATCGACGCGATCAGCATCGTCACGATCAGGGGCAACACCGGCATCCGGATCGCGTTGATCCACAACGTGCCAAGCGGTTCGATGTAGCGCGGAACATCCGTCGCGCGTAACAGCATGCCGGCGACGAATCCCGCCACGAGAGCGGTCGCCACCTGCAGCGTCGGCGATCTCCAGTTCACCTGGTTACGCTCACTGGCTCAATACTCGAGAAAGGCATCATCCTCGAAGCAGTACAGCCAGCGTTCATCGGGCTCGGCGGATGCGATGACGCCGTGCGAGCTGCTTTTGGCATGTTTGCGCGCGTGCCGGTTTGGAGACTGGTCACAGCACCGCGTGCCGCCACACGCCTGGCAGGTACGGAGATGAATCCACCAGCCGCCAGACTTCACGCAGTCTTCACACTCACGGGCGCTGGGTCCGCGAATGGTCGTAATTGCCTCGAGATGCGGGCAGGACTCGGTCATTGAGCGTAATGGGTAAGGCGCGTCACTAAGCTACATGGCGTTCCGTTCCGCGCGAGCGCGAGCGCACGAACGTAAGCGTGCCTATCTTGAACTGGCCGACTGAGAGAGGGTCAGATGAGCAGAACCGTTGCTGCCGAAGAATGCATGGCGCTCGGCGCCACGCAGGGGACACTCGAGGCCTATCCGAACCGCGATGTGAGCCTGGGAACGCTCACCGTCACGCGCGTGTTGCCCATTCGCGACCGGCGGATGATTGGTCCGTGGTGTTTCCTCGATCGCTTTGGGCCGTTGTCTTTTGGCGACGACAAACCGATGGACGTCGCGCCACATCCGCACACCGGGTTGCAAACGGTGACGTGGCTTCTCGAAGGCGAAGTGCTGCACGACGACAGCCTGGGATGCGAAGCCACGGCGCGCCCGGGTGGCGTCAACGTGATGACCTCCGGCCGGGGCATTTCCCACGCTGAACAGACGCCCCGGCAGCACAGCGGACGGCTGAACGGCGCGCAACTGTGGGTCGCGCTGCCTGACGAGCACCGGCACGTGGAACCGTCGTTCGACGGGATCGAACGCGTTCCGCTGATTGAAGCGGCCGGGGGGATCACCCAGGTGTTTGCCGGGTCACTGGCAGGCGTTGCATCGCCCGGTCGACACTTCTCGGAGCTTGTCGGCGCCGACCTGCAACTGCATCCCGCGTCGGAGATCGAGCATGAGTTGCACGCGCACTTCGAACACGCTGTGCTCGTGCTCGATGGCGACTGTTCGATCGACGGGGAACCGTTGCAGCCGCGGATGTTGTATTACCTCGGCGTGAATCGCCGCAGCGTGACCTTTGCCAGCCGCAATGGAGGCCGCGTCATGCTTATCGGAGGGCCTCCCTTTCCTGAGCGGATCCTGATGTGGTGGAACTTCGTGGCGCGGACTCCGGAGGAGATCGCCCAGTATCGCGAGGATTGGGAGTTGCAGCGTCGATTCGGCGACGTTCCGTCGTACCCGGGTGCCCGGCTGCCAGCTCCCGAGCTGGCGCGTCTGGCCAGGCCTAACGCGATGAGCTGAGCATGACGGACCAGTCGCTCACCGTTACCGACCGCCCCGAGCTGAACCGATACGAGCTCGCTGTTGATGGCGAGGTCGCGTTCCTCAGCTACCGTCGTCGTGACGATCACATCCTGCTCGCGCATACCGAGGTGCCGGATGCCTTCCGCGGGCGTGGGTATGGCGGTGTGCTTGCCCGGCACGCCCTCGATGAGGCGCGAAACGCGAGTCTGCAGGTCATCGTGAAGTGTCCCTTTGTCACGGCATGGTTGAAGCGTCACCACGAGTACGACGATATCGTCGTCGCTCGCGTCTCCGACAACAGTGACGTGGCGCCTCAGCCCCCGGACGGACCCAGATAGTCCCGCACGAAACGGTCATTGGTCCGCGCCATGAAAGGCGGACCCATTTCGTAGGTCGTGCCGGCGGTGCACCAGGTCACATGATCCACGGCAGCCATCAAGGCCGGCACTTCGTGGCCAGTGATCACGACGCCGCAGCCGTTGTGTGCAATTTCCCTGAAGACCTGCAGCAACGCATCGGCGTCGATGGGGGAGATGTTCCGCAGGGGTTCGTCCGCCAGCAGGCAGGAAGGCCGGCGCACCAGCGCAAATCCCACCTCGGCGCGGCGGCGTTCGCCGCTCGACAGGGCGAACGGTCGTGAGTCCAGCAGGTGGCTGATGCCCAGCCGGTCCGCGATCGGCTCGATCCGCGCCTGGTCATCGCGAGGCGCCATGAACTGGTAGTGTTCGCGGATCGTGAATGCGTTCGAGAGCAGGTCGTGATCGGGGATGACGCACAAACCCGCACGAGCGAGGCGTGGAAGCCTTGCCCGCTCGACGTAGGCGCCGTTGAACCGCACGCTCCCTCCATCCGGTTGCATCAGCCCGGCGGCAATCCTGAAGAGCGTGGACTTCCCCGCCCCATTCCTGCCTAACAACGCACGGAGTTCGCCGCGAGTCGCCCGCAACGAGGCGGAATGCAGCACCCAGCGGTCATTGAACCTCTTCCCCACACAATCCGCGACGAGCACCTCCCTCATGGAAGGAGCATAACGAGGATTGATTCCATCACGAGCCCCGGTATCATGGCCACCGCAGCGGCGCGCCAGGCGGGAATCCCCAGGTTGTAGAGGAGCATCAACTCCTTCCGGCGATGCAGGTCAGCGACCATCAGGCATCCGGCCATGACGACAATCCACGCGGGAAACAGCAGGTCGCCGGACGGGGTCATGTTGGCCATGGCAAAGACGACCTTCCCCATGACGCGCGACAGCAGCCAGAGCACGATTCCCCGTATCAGGAATGCGCGAAGCAGGGGTACAGGTAGCCGTCCTGTAAGATTGGCCAATATCACGATTCCATAATTAAGCGGCCCCGGCGGTACACCAGGCCACGCGATACGTTTCTATCCAACCCGTCACCTGCCGCCCTTGCCCTTCGTACTGCGAAAGCTGCTTCTCCTCACGCTGTTGGTGAGCACTGTTGGAACGCTGGTGGAACTCCTGTTGCTGGAGCACTTCGAGGACGCATGGCAGTGGGCGCCCATCGGGCTTCTGGCGGCGGCGCTCGTGGTATTGGGCTGGCACGGATTGGAACGGGGCGCGGCGAGCCTTAACGTTCTGCGTGGCCTGATGGTCCTCTCTATGGCCAGCGGATTGATCGGGCTCCTGCTGCACTACAAGGGAAATGTAGAGTTCGAGCTGGAGATGTACCCCGACCTGTCCGGGTGGAAGCTTTTCAAGGACGCAATGATGGGGGCAACGCCGGCACTGGCACCGGGCGCGATGCTCCAGATCGGACTCGTAGGCCTGGCGTGGACATTCCGCCACCCGGCCTTCAAGACCGCACCAGACGCACAATCTCTCGAGGAGTAGCACATGATCCGCACGACCGTTCGTCGACTCGTTCTCGCCGCCGCACTTGCGGCACCCATGCCCGCCGCCGCGCAACTCGGCCGCCAGATGGGCTTGATCGACCCTAACGTGGCCACCGAAGCGCAGCTGCTCGCCGTGCCGAACATGACGGCCCCCATCGTCAAAGAATTGATGGCAAAGCGGCCGTTCATGAACATCGTCGAGTTGAACACGTGGCTTTTGTGCCAGGGCCTCACGCAGGAGAAGCTGAACGAGGCCTATGGCAAGATGTTCATTCACGTGATCCTGAACGTTGCTCCGCGCGCCGAGATTCTGCTCATCCCGCGGGCCGGAGCGAGAATGGCTCGCGAGTTCGACGAGTACAAGCCTTATACCGGCGGCTACGCACAATTCCGGAGAGAAATCGGGAAGTACGTGAACGAGCAGTAGGTCGCGCACCTCGAGC
>DASRPK010000020.1:0-19107 GCA_035646395.1 Gemmatimonadaceae bacterium
GGGACCGCGACGATCCTGGATCCACGCGGAAATCCGGCGCTCGGCGAAGGTCATGTAGGCGACGCCCACCATCCAGACCGTGAACACCGCGATCATCTTGATGACCGTCGCGGTGAACCAGACGCCGAAGCGGGGCTCGCCATGCGGGTCCGCGACCTGAAGGACCGACAGGAACAGCGGGCTCATGTCGCGACCTCCAGGCTTGCCTGTCCGGCGGTCGCGCCGGCGATCGTCTTACCGCGCAAGCCGAGACCGTCGTAACTCATGCCGGCGAAGGCCGGCTGCGCCGCTGCCAGCGCGGCAAACGCCTGGGCGGCCGTCATGGCATCCTGCCGGTCGCCTAACGCGTTGCACAGATCGGCCAGTACGTACCAGCTTGGTCGCGCCATGCCCGGTGCGGCTCGTGCCTGCAGGAACCGCTGGACGTGACCGCGAAGGTTCGTGAAGGTTCCTTCCTCTTCGACGTAGTTCGCGATCGGCAGCATGACATCGGCGCGCGCCAGCGCGGCCGGCATGAACGTCGAGACGAGCACGACCGCCGACGCGTGAGAGAGGCTCGCGGCATCGTCAGGCGTGAGGTCGTGGTCGACCACGATCACGGCGTCGCCTTGCGACAGGCCGGCAAGTGGTTGGTCAGTCCGCTCGAATCCCATCAGTTCCGCGCCACGCCCGTTCGCCGCACGATCCGCGCGAAGCGCGAGGTCCTCGACACCGGGGAGAGGAGCCTCCGGCCCCGTCGGCATGCGGAACGCACCCTTGCCGCCGGCGACCTTCACGATCCGCGACAGGAAATGCAGCGCTTCGTTCGAAAGACTCGGTGACGCCAGGACGAACACCCGCTTCCCCTTCAATGCCGCTGCGGCGCTGCTCAACGCGACGTCCCAGTCGGCAGCGCGCTGGCCGGAAGCACTGGTGACCGTCGGCGCCTCGATACGATCCCCGCGATTCATCCAGCGGTAATTCAACCGGCCGTAGTCACAGAGATAGAAATCGTTGACCTGGTTATTCGGCCGCGGACGGAGCCTGACGACAACATTGTCACGCGTCTCCACGATCATGTTGCAGCCCTGGCTGCAACCGTTGCACACGGACGCGGTGCGGTCGAGCTCCCACGACCGCGCTTTGTTGAGGAAGTCCTTGGAAAGCAGCGCGCCCACCGGGCACAGGTCGACAACGTTGCCGGCCCACGGATGCGTCAGGTCTTTTCCCTCGAACTTCCCGATATAGGCCCGATCGCCACGCTCACTCACGTTCAGCACGGCGTCGTGCGCGATGTCGTCCATGAACCGGACACAGCGCGTGCAGAGGATGCAGCGGTTAGGCACGTACATGACGTCGCCGCCAAAATCCTCGACCGGATTGAAGCGCTTTGGTTCGCGATATCGGCTGTCGGCGCGACCTTCCTGGTACGTATAGTCCTGCAGCTCACATTCACCCGACTGGTCGCAGATCGGACAATCCAGCGGGTGGTTGATGAGCAGCATCTCCAGCACGCCCTTTCGTGCCTCACGCGCCTTTTCGGCGTGCACGTTCACCACCTGCCCTTCTGCCACCGACGTGGCGCAGGCCGGAGCGAGCTTCGGCGCCTTCTCCACGTCGACGAGGCACATGCGACACACACCCGCGACGGGAAGCCCCGGGTGATAGCAGTAGTGCGGAATCAGGACGCCGACGGTTTTCGCGGCTTCCAGGATCGAGGTACCCGCCGGCACTGAAACCTGACGACCCTCGATCGTCAGGTTCACCATTGGCGTATTCGCGGTGGGAGCAGTCATCAGGCGACGATCGCAGGTACGGTGTGCACGGTCCTGCGCGTGATCAGCGCCTCGAACTCACCGCGGAACTTCTGGAGGCCGGAGACGACCGGCGCGGCGCACGAATCGCTCAAGACGCAGATCGTCTTGCCGGTCATGTCCTCGGCGAGACTCATCAACGTGTCGAAGTCCTCCGCCGTACCGTCGCCCGCGACCATCCGCTCGAGGATCTTTGTCGTCCAGGCGGTTCCTTCGCGGCACTGGGTGCACTGCGCGCAGCTTTCGTGTGCGTAGAACCGCGCGAGACGGGCCACCTGGCGCGGGATGCTCTGCGCGTCGTCCATCACGATGCAGCCCGCCGAGCCTAACATGGTTCCGACCGCAACCATGCCCTCATAGTCCATCAGCGCGCGGTCTGCTTCTTCCATCGTGATGATAGGGACCGACGAACCGCCGGGGATGACCGCCTTGAACTTGCGACCCTTCGGTGGACCCCCGCAGAGATCGTAGAGGAATTCCTTGAACGGAAATCCCATCTCGACCTCGTAATTGCCCGGGCGCATGACGTTCCCGCAGACGGACCACAACTTGGTGCCGGTACTCTTCGGGTTGTCGGGACGCGACATCTTCTTGTACCACTCGCCGCCGTTGACCAGGATCGGCGGCACCGCGGCCAGCGTCTCCACGTTGTTGATCGTCGTCGGCATGCCGAACAATCCAGCGGCGGCAGGAAACGGCGGCTTGATGCGCGGGTTTCCGCGTTTCCCCTCGAGGGAATTCATCAGCGCGGTCTCTTCGCCGCAGATGTAGGCGCCGGCGCCCTTGTGCACCCAGACGTCCACGCGCTTTCCGCTGCCCATCGCATTTTTGCCGATCACACCGGCACGCCGCGCCTCCTCACACGCCCGCTCCATGACGTCGAGCGGCTCGGTGAACTCGCCCCTGATATAGATGTAGGCGGTTTCAGCGCCGATGGCGTGCGCCGCAATCGCGCAGCCCTCGATCAGCGCATGCGGGGTCCACCGCATGATTTCGCGATCCTTGAACGTGCCCGGCTCCGACTCGTCGGCGTTGCAGCAGAGGTAGTGCGGCTTGCCGTCTCCGAGCTTCATGAAGGACCACTTGAGTCCTGTCGGGAACCCCGCTCCACCCCGGCCACGCAGTCCGGAGTCCTTCACCACGGCCTGGATCGCGAGCGGATCCATGCCTAACGCCTGCTCGAGGGCCCGGTAGCCGCCGCGCGCCTTCCAGCCGTCCAGCGTGCGCGCCTCGGCGTCGCCGAAGTGCTTCGACAGGACTGTCGTCTCGCGCGGATGTGGTGTAAACGGAAAACCCATTTCGTGATTCGTGACTAGTGATGTCGTGACTCGTGCTGTGGCTTCGTGTCCGGCGACTCGGTGGCCCGCTCTCGGGATGCCGCCGTGTCACGAGACACGCTATCCGTACTGTTTCAAAAGCTCCGGAACTTTCTCTGGCGTCACCGACTCGATGAAATCGCTGTTCACCATCACCGGCGTCGCAAATCCGCAGGCGCCGAGGCATTCCACTTCGATCACGGTGTAGCGGCCGTCGGCCGACGTGACGCCCAGCTCACCGCATCCCGTGTGCTTCAGGAACGCCTTGACCACATCCTCTGCGCCACACACATGGCATGGCGTCGTGGTACAGACCTGGACAAAATGTTTTCCGACGGGATGCTGGTGGTACATGGTGTAGAACGTCACCACACCCTTCACGTACGCGGCCGTCAGGCCGAGCACCTGTCCCGTTTCCGCCATCGCTTCGGGGCTCACCCACCCGCGCGCCTCCTGCACCATCCATAACGCCGGCAGCAGCGCCGCCATCTTCGTCGGATAGCGCTCGAGCAGCGCGTCGAGCCTGGCCTTCGTCTCCCCAGTGAATACCGGAACGTACGGCTCCGACGAATGCCCGTTAGGCGCCGTGGAGATGGCGGAACCGCCCGTCGCAGACGGACCGTGACTCATTGTCGTGCGCTCCCGTGCCCGTCTGCACGTTTGCCCGTTTGCCCGCGATTCATCGGTCGATTTCTCCCATCACGATATCGATGCTGGCATTGATCGCGATGACATCGGACAGCAGGTGCCCTTCGACCATGCGAGGAATGGCGGACAGGTTCACATAGGATGGCGGCCGGATACGCCAGCGCACCGGCTTTGGCGTCCCGTCGGACACGAAGTAGTAGCCCTTCTCTCCCTTCGGACTTTCGACCGCGACATAACACTCGCCAATCGGTGGACGAGGACCCTCCATCACCTGCTTGAAGTGATGGATCATGGATTCCATTTCGCTCGTCGCCTTGCTCTTGGGCGGAAGGATCAGTCGGGGGTCGTCGATGTTGACCGGACCGTCAGGCAACCGTGCCGAGGCCTGCTCGAGGATCCGCACCGACTGCCGCATTTCCTCCATGCGGACCAGGAAGCGGTCATAGACGTCGCCGCTCGTGCCGATGGGCACGTCGAAGTCGTAGGTCTCGTAGTCGAGATACGGAAAGTCTTTCCGGACGTCATAGGCGACGCCAGAGGCCCGGACCATCGGACCGGAAAGCCCGGCATTCACGGCGTCCGGTCCGCTCATTGCGCCGATCCCGATCGTGCGGCCGACCCAGATGCCGTTCCGCGTCACCATGCGGTCGACTTCGGCGATCGTCTTCGGGAAGGTGCGGATGAAGTCGTTCAGCCCGTCCATCCAGCCGTCGGGAATGTCGGCGAGCATGCCGCCAACGCGCGTCAGCGACGTCGTCAGGCGCGCGCCGCACCACTGCTCCAGGAGCGTATAGATCCGCTCGCGCTCCTGGAACGACCACAGGAAGGGCGTGAAGGCGCCGATGTCGATACAGGTGGTGCCCAGCCAGACCAGGTGCGACATGATCCGGGACAACTCGCACGTGATCACGCGGAGCACCGTGCACCGCGGCGTGATCTCGACGCCGAACAGGCGTTCGGCGCCTAACGCGAAGGCGACGTTGTTCCCCGGCGAATTGAGGTAGTCCTCGCGGTCCGTCCAGGGAATGATCTGGTTGTACTGGCGGTACTCACCGATCTTCTCGAACCCGCAATGCAGGTACCCCACGTGGGGGATGCAGCGGACGACCGTTTCGCCGTCCAGCTCGAGCACGAGGCGAAGGACACCGTGCGTCGCCGGGTGCTGCGGCCCGATGTTGATGAGCATGTGCTCACCCTCGAGCTCCGGCTCCATCGCCGGGGGCGCCTCGAGCGTCGTGACACGCCCGCCATCGTCGACCACCAGCGGCGTGCGCTGCGGACGACCCTGGGCGTCGAGGCCGGACGTGGAGAGCGAGACTTCGACCGTGCGTTTGTCGGCCACGCGCTACTCTCCCGTCTTCTCGCCGCCGGCGAGTCGCTGCCGCATCTCGAGCGGCAGGTCCTCGAATGCATCGGCGATCGTGAGTTCCGTCATCGAATACCGGCTTTCCGGTTGCGCGGCGAGCGCCTGACGAAGCTGCTCGGAACGGGAGAAGCGGCCGCGCAGCGGGAAGTCCTTCCGCAGCGGATACCCTTCCGCGTACTGCTCCCACATCAGAATGCGACGCAGGTCGGAATGGCCCTCGAACACGATGCCGAACATGTCGTAGCACTCGCGCTCGAGCCAATCGGCGCCGGAGTAAATCGGCATGACGCTGGGCACCTTGAGCGGCGTCCCCTTCGGCAACTCGGCCTTGATCCGCAGGAATCGGCGATACGGCAGCGAGCGGAGATGCCACACGACCTGCAGCGGCAGTTCCAGGTCGCGGTACTCGACGGCAGTCACGTCGGAGAGGTAGTCGTACCGTTCTGCATCATCGTCATGCAAGTACTGCACGACGTCGCGCACCGCGTCGGGACGCAGGTAGACGTTGGTCTCTCCCCAGATCACTTCGGCGCGGACAAACGCGTCCGGAAACCGCGTCTTGATGCGCTCGGCGCTGGGATTCAACGGACCGCCCCGATGCGGGATCGCGCGCAAAGTGGCCGGCGTCGTCGCCGGATCTGCGCTTCCAGGAACGACGAGGGGTGCCGTCACAATCCCGAACGCGTCTGGTGAACCGAGTTCCCGAAGGGTTCGGAGAGCTCGTCGATCGCCTCAGGCGGGATGTACAGCTTGCTCGTCGGGTCGGGCTCCATCTCGTCGCGCAACTGGGCGTCCGACATCCGTTCGCGCTTCACTTTTTCCTGCAGCATCATGATGCCGTAAATGAGTCCTTCGGGACGCGGCGGACATCCCGGAACGTACACGTCGACCGGTATGATGGTGTCGATCCCCTGCACCACGGCGTAGTTGTCGAACATTCCGCCTGACGAGGCGCAGGCACCCATCGAGATGCACCATTTCGGCTGCAGCATCTGCTGCCAGATGCGGCGAATGACAGGCGCGAGCTTGAACGGCACGCGTCCCGCGCAAATGAGGACGTCTGCCTGACGAGGCGAGAACGACATCCTTTCCATTCCGAACCGGGCCAGGTCGTACTTGCTGGCCGCCGTGGCCATGAACTCGATCGCGCAGCACGCGGTGCCGAAGGGCATCGGCCAGAGCGAGTTCGCCCGGCCCCAGTTGACCAGCATGTCGAGGCGCGTGGTCACCCACCCCTCCTGCGATTGCGGGGCGACGGTGACGAGTTGACGATCGGGGCGCGCGGTTAATCCCATTGGAGCGCTCCCTTTTTCCAGACGTAGAGGAATCCAACGAGGAGGATGGTCATGAACACCAGCATCTCCCCGAGGCCAAAGAACGAGATTGCTCCCGCCGGACACGAACCACCCACCAGCGCCGCCGTGCATGAGAGCTCACGGAAGTACGCGCCCCACGGGATCATGAAGACGGTCTCGATGTCGAAGATGATGAACAACATCGCGACCATGTAAAACTTTACCGAGAAGCGCTCCCGGGCATCGCCGAGTGGAGGAATGCCGGACTCATACGGGGTGTCCTTCACCGGTGTGGGCCGCATCCGGATGACGAGATGCGAGAGCGCGATCATCCCGATCGCGTTCACCAGCACAAACCCCAACAGGAGTAGTATCGGCAGGTACGTGCGATCCATTCTGGATGCCTGGGCGTGACCGCCCACCGCGGTTTTCCGACTTCGTGAAAAAATTCACTTGCTCGGCTGGTTCGAAATTATCCTGCGTTCCCGAGCGGTGCAACAGACGAGAACATCGTCAGTTCCGGCCCTGAAACGGCGTGAAGAGTGGCGTTGGATGGCGACCGCGACACCGATACATTGCGCCCGCCCGAATCAGCCACGCCTTCTCAATTCCCGGATCTCAAGTCTCATGTCCATACAGAACGACCGCTGGATCATCGAGATGGCGACGAAACACGGCATGATCGAGCCCTTCGAGCAGAGTCAGGTGCGCGACGGCGTCATCTCCTATGGTGTCAGCTCGTACGGCTATGATATGCGGGTGGCGAGCGAGTTCAGGATCTTCACCAACGTGCTCAACTCGGTGGTCGATCCGAAGTTTTTCGACCCGAAGTCATTCGTGGAATTCGAAGGCGACATCTGCATCGTGCCACCTAACTCCTTCGCCTTGGCGCGATCCGTCGAATATTTCCGCATTCCGCGCGATGTTGTGACCATCACTGTCGGGAAATCCACCTACGCCCGTTGCGGAATCATCACCAACGTCACTCCCTTCGAACCCGAGTGGGAGGGTTATGTGACACTGGAGATCTCGAACACCACGCCCCTTCCGGCGCGTATCTATGCCAACGAGGGGATCGCCCAGGTGCTGTTCTTCCGCGGCGCCGAAGCTCCACTTGTGTCGTACCGCGACAAGAAAGGCAAATACCAGGGCCAGACGGGCGTCACGCTCCCTCGGCTGTAGCTTTGCGGTCACGCACGTCCGAAACGGGTGAATCAGGATAGCTATGCCATTGCCGCGTCAGGCGATGGCGACAAGACGTATTCGCAGTCGGGGCGTCTTTTGCTGTTGCGAAGCGGAAGGTGCGCACACACTTTATGGCGCGTCCGGGCTCAGCCTGGGCGGGTCTTTTCATGCAGTCGATCCACGTCGAGGCCCCGGGGCCTCGGTATTTTCCTTTCGGGGATTCGGAGCGACCGGATTCTCGAGCGACGTCTGACAATTTTTGGAGGTACTCATGAAGCGTGTCCTTTCGTGTGGTGCAGTGGCCTTGCTGTTACTCGTAGCCGCGGATGCGTCGGCACAGAGCAAGCTGTCCGGGTTCCTCGCGGTTGGCCCCACGACGACAACGGGCGACCTGAAGGACGCTGACAGCACGAAGTCCGGCTTCTCGATCATGGGCGGAATGGAGTACAAGCTGACAGCGCCGCTGTGGCTGCGCCTTGACGCTTCGATGGGCTGGAACGAACGCATCTCCGAATTCGCCGAAGACGCCTATATCTGGACGTTCAATGCGCGCGCCGAGTACTGGCTTCCCATGGGGAGCGACAAGCTTCGCCCTTATGTCCTCGGCGGTGTCGGCATCATGACGTACAAGAGGAATCCGGGAGAGACGGGCCAGGAAGACACGCCGATCTTCGAGACGAAGCATCGCTCGCTGATCTCGGGCGGCGCTGGCGTCGATTATCAGCTCGGTGGGACGAGCGTCTTCCTCGAAGGACGCTATGAGATGGCCGGGGACGACCGCACCATGATTCCATTCATGATCGGTATGCGTTGGGGCGCCCGGAATACCAACTGAACATCAAAAAAAAAGGCCCCGCCCATGTGGCGGGGCCTTTTTTTGTAGTAACTAGATCGAAAGGTTCGCCATCGGTTCACGGACCGCTTCAGCGCTCCTGGCGAGTGCGTCTCGTTCATCTGTCGTGAGATCGACCTCGACGACGCCTTCGAGGCCACGACGTCCGAGCTTGCACGGTACGCCGAGGAAGAGCCCCGACTGGCCGTATTCGCCTTCCAGCCACACCGAACACGGTAAAATCCGCTTCTGGTCGTTCACGATCGACTCAGCCATCTGCACCGCAGCCGCGGATGGCGCGTAGTACGCAGAACCGGTTTTCAGCAGGGACACGATTTCGGCGCCACCGGTGCGCGTGCGCGCGACGATCTTGTCGAGTTGTTCGCGCGGCATCAGTTGCGTGATCGGGATTCCGCTCACGCTCGTGTAGTTGATCAGCGGGACCATTGTGTCACCGTGCCCGCCTAACACCATGGCCTGGATGTCGCGCACAGACACGTCCAGCGCTTCGGCGAGAAATGCGCGGTACCGTGCCGTATCGAGCACGCCGGCCATGCCGAGCACACGCTCACGCGGAAATCCGGTCACCTTTTTCGCGACATGACACATCACGTCGAGCGGATTCGACACCACGATGACGATCGCGTTGGGCGATGTCTTCGCGACCTGCTCCGACACGGCCTTTACGATGCCGGCGTTCGTGTTCATCAGGTCGTCGCGCGACATCCCCGGCTTGCGGGCGATGCCGGCGGTGATGATCACGATTTCGGAGCCGGCAGTTTCCTCGTAGCCGTTGGTGCCAATGACACGGGAATCGAAGCCTTCGATCGGCGCGGTTTGCCACTGATCGAGGCCCTTCCCCTGGGGAACGCCTTCGATGATGTCGACCAGTACGACGCGACGGGACAGCTCCTTCTCGGCAACGCGCTGGGCCGTTGTCGCTCCGACGTTACCGGCGCCAACGACCGTGATTGTGTTGACCATGTTCGGGAGTTGAAGAGTTGAAGAGTTGATGCGTTGAAGAGTTGAAAAGTAAGAAGCTCGAGGTCGAATAGTTATCGATCTCGCGACTTAACGCTTCAACTGTTCAACTCTCAACGCATCAACTCTTCGTCAGCCGCCTACCTGCGACAGCGCGCGGAGTCCTCCGACGCGCATCTGCAACAAGTCATGCTCCTTCGGCTTGTCGGCCAACGCCTGACGGAACAGAGGCTCGAGCGCTTCACCGCGCCGCAATGGGTCGCGGAGATTCACTTCGTGATCGCCGTACAGGCAGGTGCGAAGCCGTCCGTCTGCAGTAAGGCGGACCCGGTTGCACGAGCCGCAATACGTGTGAGTCATCGGTGTAATGACTCCCACCGTGCCGGCAGCTCCGTCGAGACGATAGTACTTCGCCGGCCCATTCCCCTTCGCCGGCCCGCCGTCCGGAGCAAGTACGCCCAGCCTGGCGATGCGCTCGAGAACCTCGTCGCTCGGGACGACATGATCCCACGTCAACTCGCGAAGATCTCCAACCGGCATCAACTCGATGAACCGCACATGCCAGGGATGGTCGATCGTCAGGCGCGCAAAATCTTCGACCTCATCGTCGTTCGTGCCGCGAAGCACGACGACGTTGATCTTGAGCGGTGACAAGCCAGCGGTGTCTGCAGCTTTCGCCGCCGCTATGGGATCGAATCCAAGGTTCCGCCTTGCTATCGCCGCAATGCGATCGGGACGCAGTGAATCGGCGCTCATGTTGACGCGATCCAATCCGGCGTCGCGAAGCGATGACGCCATCTGGGGAAGCTTCGCGCCATTCGTCGAAAGCGCGATGTCCTCGATTCCGGGAATGCGCTTCAACTGGCGGATCAGCGACTCGAGATCCGGCCGGATCGTCGGTTCTCCGCCGGTAATGCGCAGGCGGCGGAGTCCAAGCGGTGCGAGCTGCCTGACGACTTCGGTGATCTCCTCGTACGAGAGGATTTCGGCCTTGGGCAACCACTGCAACCCTTCCTGTGGCATGCAGTACACGCACCGGAAGTTGCAGCGATCGGTGACGGAAATGCGGAGGTACTCGATGCTCCGTCCCCACTGATCCTTCAATACGATCATGGCGCCGCCTCGGCGGGACGTCGCAACGGATCGACCCACTCACTCGTGCCGTCGAGATAATGCTCACGCTTCCAGATTGGCACGCGGCGCTTCAACTCCTCGATGACATAACGATTCGCTTCGAGGGCAGCGGCGCGATGTGGGTGTGAGCACGCGATCGCCACACTGGTCTCTCCGACACTCAGCGTGCCGACGCGATGTTCGAGCGCGATCGCAACGCCCGAAAAGCGTGACCCGGCCTCGCTCACGATACGCTGCATTTCGGCGACGGCCATCGCGTCGTATGCCGAGTAGTCGATCCCGTTGACTGGCCTTCCCTCATTCGAGTTTCGCACCGTTCCGAGGAAAAGCACGATCGCGCCGCGGTCGTCAGCGGCCACTTCACGTATGAGTGAGGTGCTGTCGATCGGTTGGGTAGTGAGTCGCGCCGTGCTCATCCGCCTGCGACCGGAGGAATGATTGCAACTTCGTCACCGGCACGAACGACCGCCGCCGACGTCGAATAAGCCGCGTTCAGCGCAAGCAACGGAGCCGGCGGAAGAGCGCGTCCTCCGGCCATTTCGCGCACGCGTGAGACGACGTCGCCAACTACCGATCCATCATCGAGTTCTAGCGTCAACTCGTTTTGACCGACGGCGTCAGCGTACGATGCGAAGAGCAGAACTCGCACGGTCATGTCAGTCAATATACGGATGTTGCCGGTTATTCCCTGCTAGCGGACTAAGCAGAAAAGAAAGGCCCCGGTTTTCACCGGGGCCGCGTCGTTGTGCGTGGACTTTACTCCGGAACCGCAGGCGGAACGAGATCCGCAACCATCGCACGCAGCTCTTTCGATGGCTTGAAAACGGGAACTGGGCGCGCGGAAACCTCTACAGGAGAACCAGTTCGGGGATTGCGAGCCATTCTTGTCTTGCGATGGCGGATCTTGAACGTACCGAAGCCACGCACTTCGATGTTCTTCTGCTGTTGGAGCGCTTCCTTGATCGCGTCCAGAAAGGCGTCAACGACCCTAGCGCAGTCCTTCTTAGAGATCATCGGCCCTGCAGTCTTGGCGATCTGCTCGGTGACGTGCTCGACGAGGTCTGCTTTGGTCATTGCTTGGCCTCTACGAAGAACCGGGGTGAACACACCCCGAACTGCGACCGAACTTAGGACGTTAATTATTGCGTGTCAAGCGGTTGGCTCACCTTGACCAACGTCGCTTCTCACGGCTTTCATGAACTCCGTGAAGTGAGGACGGGCGTCGTGAGGGCCCGGGGCGGCCTCGGGATGGTACTGAACCGCGAACACTGGCAGGCTCTTGTGTTTCAATCCTTCCACCGTCCCGTCGTTCAGATTCAGGTGGGTAACCTCGAGGTCGGGTGCGCCCGGAATCCGCGTCGGATCCTCCTGATCCCCTGAAACCGCGAATCCATGGTTTTGGGAGGTGATCAGGACCTTGCCCGTGGCCAGGTCTTTCACCGGGTGATTCCCGCCCCGATGTCCGTAGGGAAGCTTTTCGGTCGACCCACCGAAGCTGAGGGCGATGAGCTGGTGCCCGAGGCAAATTCCGAAAACAGGGACCTCACTTTCGGCGATGGTGCGGATGGTCTCCGGCGCGTATGAAACGGCGGCGGGATCTCCGGGACCGTTCGAGAAGAAGACTCCGTCAGGTTCGAGGTCGAGAGTTTTTTCGGCGGGAGTGGTCGCCGGAACAACGGTCACGCGACAGCCCTGCTCTTCGAAGAGGCGAAGGATGTTTCGCTTGATGCCGTAGTCATACGCGACAATGTGATACGGCGCGTTTCGTGAACCCCACTCGTAAGGCGCGTCGGTGGTGACGGTACTGGCGAGGTCCAACCCCTCCATGCTCGGACACGCATCGAGCGCGGCCCGCGCGGCATCGGACGGAGACTCTCCGGCATCGACCACACCACGCATAACGCCAGCCGAGCGCAGGTGGCGCGTGAGCTGCCGCGTGTCGACGCCTTCCAGGACCGGAACACCCGCCCTGCCTAACCAGGAGGCCAGGTCGCCTTCGGCGCGCCAGTTCGAGTAGTGGCGTGATAATTCGCGGACGATGACGCCCGCGACCTGCGGCCGGGCCGACTCGGGATCTTCGGCGTTAATCCCGTAGTTGCCGATCATGGGAGCTGTCATCACCACGATCTGCCCACGGTAGGACGGATCGGTGAAAACTTCCTGGTAGCCCGTCATGTTCGTCGTGAACACGACTTCAGCGACGGTCTGGGGCGCCTCGGAAACAAGCGAGCCGCGAAAAAGGGTTCCATCCTCGAGGAGGAGGAACCCTGGTCGGCGATCAGTCATTTCGCTCACTGCGTTACTTCTTCTCGCTTCCGGTTGGTGGCGGATTCTGCGGCGGCGGAGTTGTGACCGGCGGCGGAGCCGTAACCGGAGGTGGCGTGCGACCAAGTCCCTGATCGAGAATGGACGTCGGGGCACGACCGCGCGTGGACATCAGCTGCAGGACAAAGGCGATGCCGAGGAACAGGCCGCCGGCCCACCACGCGATCTTGGTCAGTACGTTGCCGGCCTGACGAGTACCGATGAAGGAATCGGCCGCGGTGGAAACGCCGCCAAACGAAGCAGCGAGCCCGCCGCCCTTGGCGGCTTGCATCAACACCGCCGCCACCAGGACGAGAGCGTCAATAATCAGGAGAACCAGCAGGAGCGTGTACATTCGACTGAGAATCCGCGTGAGTCGTTGAGAGCTAAGCTCCCAAAACTAACTGACTTACGCGTCGAATCAAGCTCGCACTATGGAGGACCAGGCCTCTGGATCGAGGCTGGCGCCTCCAACCAGCAGTCCTTCGACTTCGGGCGCACCCAATAACTGGGCCGCATTCCCCCGATTCACGCTGCCGCCGTAGAGGATGGGAATAGCGGAGTACCGTTCCGGCGCCATCAGCTTCAGCTCGTAGCGGATGAGCCGATGAACACGCGACGCGTCGTCAGGCGTGGCGTTTTTTCCGGTTCCGATTGCCCACACCGGCTCGTACGCGATGAGGACGTGCGGAATCTGCGACGGCTCTATGCCGGAAAGGCCGGCACGAAGTTGCCGGAGGACGACGATATCGGTTTCGCCCGACTCCCGCTCCTCGAGTTTTTCCCCGACGCACAAAATCGGAGTCAGTCCGGCGCGGAAAGAGGCGACGACTTTTTTCCCCGTCTCCTCATCCGACTCGTCGAACACATGGCGACGTTCGGAGTGTCCGACGAGCGCGTAATGGGCACCAGCGTCTCGTGCCATCGACCCCGAGATCTCCCCTGTAAACGCACCCTTCGCTTCCCAATGGATGTTCTGCACGCCGACGCGAATGTCGGATCGGCTCTTCAGTCCCTCGACCACCGCGGCGAGTGCAATGCTCGATGGGAAGAGGATGACCTGACGATCGGAATGGCGCGGGTAGTACTGGAGGAAGGAGAGGAGGAACTCACGGGCATCGGTGGGCCCATGATTCATTTTCCAATTCGCGGCGAAGATCGGTCTGGACATGCCTCAACGGTCGTCTAATGCCGCGACGCCCGGAAGGACCTTCCCTTCAAGAAACTCCAGCGAAGCACCCCCGCCGGTCGAAACATGGCTCATCTCCGATTCGAGTCCGGCCTCGGCGACAGCGGCAGCAGAGTCGCCACCGCCGACGATGGTCACCGCTCCCTTCTTCGTCGCGGCCGCCATCGCCGTCGCGACGGCGCGTGTGCCCTTGTCGAACGGCGGCGTTTCGAACACGCCCATGGGACCATTCCAGAGGATGGTCTTCGCGGTCGCGATGGCGCGTCCGAACGATTCCGCGGTATCGGGTCCGATGTCGAACATCGCCATGTCCGGCGGAATCGCGTCGCGATGGACGACGCGAGGTTTCCCGGGATTCTCGAGGCTGGCGCCAACCACGGCGTCGTGAGGAAGCGTTAGGCGGAATTGTGCACGGTCGAGCAATTCACGGGCGAGCTCGACGCGATCCGGCTCCACCAGCGACTTCCCGGTTTCGAGGTCCATCGCGCGATAAAAGGTGCACGCCATCGCCCCGCCAATCAGCAGCCCATCAACCTTTGGCAGCAGCGCCTCGATCACGTCGATCTTGCCCGAGACCTTGGCTCCTCCAAGGATCGCAATGAACGGCCGCTTCGGTTGAGTGACGGCCTGTCCGAGATAGTCCAACTCCTTCTGCATCAGGAAGCCGGCGACGGCCGGCCGAAGCAGCGCGGCGACGCCGGCGGTGGAGGCGTGCGCGCGATGCGCCGACCCGAACGCGTCATTCACATACACATCACCAAGCGCCGCAAACTGCGCTGCAAGCGCCGGGTCATTCTTTTCCTCGCCGGCGTGAAAGCGCGTGTTCTCGAGCACGAGGATGGCGCCTTCTCCTAGGGCTTTCGTTGCCGCGACGGTTGCGTCTCCGGACGACTCGGCGTGGAATGAGACTGGATATTTCGTGAGGCTCGCAAGATGGCGCGCCACCGGCGCCATCGAATACTTCGGATCGGGACCTCCCTGGGGACGGCCGAGGTGGGAAAACAGCACCACGCGTGCACCGCGCTGACAGAGATACTCAATCGTCGGCAGGGCGGCGCGCATCCGCGTGTCGTCGCCAACGGAGCCGTCGTCGGTGAGGGGGACGTTGAAGTCGACGCGGGTGAGGGTGCGGCGGCCCCGTAGCACTGACTCCGGGAGGTCGCTTACTGACTTTTTCTGCACTCGAAGGTGGACGTGGGAGGTGGGATGTGGGAGGAACCGGATTTGAAAATGGGTGGACGCTGTGAGTTGGATGGTTCCAGCGCTTTTCGGAAGGAAGCGGCGGAACCCGTGACTGATCTGGGTCCTCCCACATCCCACATCTCACATCTCCCATCCAGGTCTTAGCGCTTTACCTGCCAATCATCCGTATCAAGTCGACGCACCGATTCGCATACCCCCACTCGTTGTCGTACCAGCCGCTCACCTTTACCAGTGTGCTGTCGACCACGTTCGTGCTGAGCGCGTCGAGGATGCAGCTGTGTGGGTTGCCGATGTAGTCCGAGGACACAAGCTCCTCGTTCGAGACGGCCAGGATTCCCTTCATCGGACCGGTCGCGGCGGCGTTGAAGGCGGCGTTCACGTCGGCGATCGTCGTCGCCTTCTCCACTTCAACCGTCAACTCGGTCAACGACACGTCAGGCGTCGGGACGCGGATCGCGATGCCGTCGATCTTCCCCTTCACTTCCGGAATGACCAGCGACGTGGCCTTCGCGGCGCCCGTAGTCGTGGGGATGATGGAGAGCGCCGCCGCCCGTGCTCGGCGCAGGTCCTTGTGTGGAAGGTCAAGGACGTTCTGGTCGTTGGTGTAGCTGTGAATGGTCACCATCGTGCCATGTCGGAAGCCGAACGCGTCGCGGATCACCTTGACCATCGGCACCAGGCAGTTCGTCGTGCACGACGCATTCGAGATGATGTTGTGGTTCGCCGCGTCGTACTTCTGGTCGTTCACGCCCATCACCACCGTGATGTCTTCGCCCTTGGCCGGCGCGGAAATGATCACCTTCCTGGCGCCGGCGGTTATGTGCTTGCGGGCGTCGTCCGCGTTCGTGAATCGCCCCGTCGACTCGAGCACGATGTCGACCCCGAGCGACTTCCACGGCAACGCCGCCGGGTCCTTCTCGGCGAACACCCTCAGCGTGTCACCGTCAATGATGATGCCGTCGCCTTCATGCGAGACCGTTCCGCGGTACGCACGATGGACGGAATCGTACTTGAACAGGTGTGCGAGTGTCTTCGTGTCGGTGAGATCGTTGACCGCGATGAAGTCGAGGTCCGTCATCCCTCCTTCCTTCGCGGCGCGAACGACCTGTCGACCGATGCGTCCGAATCCGTTGATGCCAACCTTGATTGCCATTCCTGGAGCCTCATGGAGGTGACGCATCGCCGGGAAGACGCGCGCGACCGAAAGTGACGTAACTGATGATCCGGGTTCCGCCGGCGAAGAGGGCGGCCGCGCAGGCGTTCAGGGTCGCCGCGGTGGTGACGACGTCATCCACGAGCACCAGGTGCGCGCCGCGCAGTCGAGCCGGTTCGCCGGTGACCCGAAAGGCGCCGGAAACATTGCGGAGACGCTCCTCGGGAGTCAACCGCGTTTGCGATGCGGTGAAGTGTGTGCGAGCGAGCACGTCACGCCACACATCCAGCGCCAGGGATTTGCCCATTGCCGCCGCCAGCCGTTCGCTCTGGTTGAAGCCGCGTTCGCGCTCTCGTCGAATCGATAACGGAACCGGAACCAGCGCGGTTCGTTCAGCCACGACATCAGCGGGCCAGCTCAGGCGCGACATCCTCGCGCCCATTCCGCCAGCGAGCGCATGCCAGCCGTCGTACTTGAAGGCGTGGACAATCTGTCCACCGACGCCTTCGGGTACCCAGCACCACGAGCGCACGGCCCGCACGTACGGCGGCAGCAGTGCACACCAGGGGCATGCGCCGTCCACGACGGGATAGCCACAACGATCGCAATGCGGACTGGGCAGCAAGGCGACGCGCGACCAGCAGGTGCCGCACGACAGGTCGTCCGTGTCATCGCCGAGCCTTGCCTCGCAGACCACGCAGCAGCGCGGGAGGAGGAGCTGCACGAGTCCGCGCGTGAGCCGCAGGCCGGCGCCAGCGTTAGGCAGCCAGCGACGCTCGCATGGCGTCCCGGTCCGGAACGACGCCGAACCACCGTTCGAAGGCTTCTGCTCCCTGGGCAATCAGCATCTCCAGGCCATCGGCAGCGCGGTACCCGGCAACGCGGGCAGCCGCGATCCAGGGCGTGAGGCCGGAACGGTAGGCGAGGTCCATCACGGCGGCGTCAGGCGGGATCTCCGCCAGCGGCGCAGGGTGATCCTCACCCGACAGTCCAATGGGCGTGGCATTTACCACCATCGTCGCCGTGCGGATGGCATCCGACGGCGAGTCGGCAATAGTGACGAGCTGGGGAAAGCGGTCGCGAAGGGCAATGACACGCTCCATGGAGCGCGCATGGACACGCACGCGAGCACCCTGCCAGCGCTCCGCAGCCGCGCACACAGCGGCCGCGCCCCCACCCGCCCCCAGCAAGCCGATAGTGGCCCCCGTCGGCAACTCACCAAGCACGCTCCGAACGAGCGCGCGAAATCCAGCGACGTCGGTGTTGTCACCCACGAGTTGCCGTTTCTCGCACCAGAACGTGTTGACCGCTCCTGTTCGCGTTGCGAGGTCGGTCAATCGATCACACGCGGCCGCAACCGCGGCCTTGTGCGGCACGGTCACGTTCCCGGCGGCGCGACCGGCGCGAAGCTGGGCGAGCGCATCCTCGAGCGCATGGGGAGGCACATCGAGTGCCTCGTATGTGAGTGGAATGCCGGCAGCGCGAAGGGCGGCGTTCTGGAACCGGGGCGATAACGAGTGCCGAACAGGGTGACCGAGAAGGACAAGCCGTCCGGGCAGGCTCACCCGGTCTGTTGGCTGGGGCGCGCAGTGAGCCGGTCGAACACGCGCCGGATCTCAGCCTGCAGCTCCGACAGCGTCTCGCGATACTGGTCGAGGTCACCGCCGAACGGGTCGTTGATCGCCCGGCCCGCGCCCTGCCCGCCCGCAAACGCGGTCAGCAGGTGCGTCCGCCCTTCTCCGCCTAACGCTTCGGCGCGCTCCAGGTGATGCTGTCCCATGGCCAGGACCACATCGTGTGACTGGACAAGCTCCCTCGACAATTGCTGCGCCCGATGCGTCGAGATATCAAGGCCGCGCTCGAGCGCTACCAGGAGCGCACCGTCGGAGGCGGGTGCACCCTCCCACGCGCTCGTGCCGGCGCTGGAAACTTCCACATCCGCCAGCCCACGCTCGATCGCCTCACGGCGGGCAATTGCCTCGGCGAGAGGGCTTCGACAGGTGTTCCCTGTGCAGACGAAAAGCAGTCGCATGGACCCGTGCGGTTCCAACTTCAGGTAAGCATCATGTTTCCGGACTCCATCGCTCGCTGCATCGCTGCTCGCTGATCACTGGTTCGATCAGGCATCGCCAATCAGGTCAGGCACGCTTTCCCGCAGGACATCCGCCGGAATCGCACCCGGTCGAATCACTCGCGGTCGTCGTCCGGTACAGTCCACCACTGTTGAAGGTGGCGACGGTTCCAGTCGGCCGCCGTCCAGGACTCGAAGGATGCCGCGTGCCACCGCATCTCCCCACTGCTCAACAATCTCCCCGGCGGTCATCGCTGGCGGTAGTCCGGGCAGGTTGGCGGAGGTCGACGTGATCGGGTCTCCGTACGCCGCAATCATGCGCTGCAATGCAGGGTGCGACGTCCAGCGGACCGCGACGCCGCCTTCTGGACCACGCAGCCGAGGGGGGACTCGACGCTCTCCGCCAGGCAACACCAAGGTGAGCGGACCGGGCCAGTGGCGGGCAGCGAGCCGCGCGGCGTTGGTCGTGAGGTGCAGGTCCATTCGCTCCAGCATGGCGCTATCCGACACGAGCAGCAGGAACGGCTTTGCCGGCGGACGACGTTTCATTTCCACCAGTCGCTCCACCGCCGACCGGTCGACGGCGCCGCCGAACCCGTAGACGGTCTCCGTCGGATAGGCGAGGACCTGGCCCGTG
>DASRPK010000021.1:0-3201 GCA_035646395.1 Gemmatimonadaceae bacterium
AGCGTGACGCCGGCCACCGAGTCGCAGTGCTTGCCGGCCTCGGGCAGCTTCGGCTTCTTGGTTGCCGCGTCGGTCGGGCACTTCGCGAGCGCGCCGACGCGCGCGCCGAAGTTGGTGCCGTCGCGAAGCGGATTGACCCTGAAGCTGATCACCGTTCCGGCGGGATACGTCTGAGCGGTGATGCCCTGCCGCTCGAGTTGCGCGGTGCCGGCCATCTCCACGCCGAACTCGACGTACTTGCCGTCCTTGCCTTTCTCCAGCCCTTTCCGATCGGCCGCCAGCACATAGACGTGGAACTCGGCGTGATTCGCCTGCGGCACGTATTGCTTGACGACGCCCGTGATGGTGACCACCTTG
Source organism: Gemmatimonadaceae bacterium (assembly GCA_035646395.1). Taxonomy (GTDB): domain Bacteria; phylum Gemmatimonadota; class Gemmatimonadetes; order Gemmatimonadales; family Gemmatimonadaceae; genus JABWBJ01. Next base: position 358 of record DASRPK010000021.1, read on the forward strand.
TTCTGGTCGTACATCGCGAAGGAGTGGTGGCTCAACGCCGGCGTCGCAAAGACTACAGCCAGAGCGGTCACGCCGGCTGCCATCGCCAGAACTTTAAGAGTGCGCCTTGTCATTGCCGCTCCTGATACTGAAACTCCGAACTACCCAGGCAACCCAGCAACCCAGCTACCCAGCTACTTAAAGATATCTGTAATCGCCGAGGGAAGCTCTTCTTCCGGCTTCTCCCAGCCCGCTTCGAAGAACTTCTCCCAGTTCTTGGCCCACGGACGACCATAGTAATCGACGAACCGCGGGTCGGCGTTGGTGACCTGACCCGGACGTCCGTTGGTGTTGAAGATGTTGCTCAGGCACTGAATATAGTTGTACCGGCGTTCCGGCGCGTCGGGTGTCGCGACGCGATTGAAGCGGAACGAGGCTCGGACCGGGACGACGAACGCTTCCGGGTCGTAGAAGATCGTCTCGTGATCGAGGCCGGTGAACTTGCCGTCCTGCATCACCGGCTTGAACGTCTCGATTGTCTGCATCTGCGGGCTGCTCTCGAACATCGCGTGCGAAAGCTGCCACGCCTGGATGTTGGAGGTCCACGTTACGAGCGTGGTGCCGTCCCAGAAACCGATCGTTTCGCCAAACCACTGCGGCGTCTTCTGCACGTGCGCCTGCTTGCCGACCATCACCTGACGCAGGAAGTTGTCGGCGATGCCCGAGATGAACTGAACGTTCCACGTGGTCATCGTCAGCTGGAAATCTCCTGCGCGCGACGGCTGCGACCACCAGCGGATGAACCCTTCGGGCCAGCAGAACGACGCGCTCCATTGCGGCGCGTTGGTGACCGCCTCGTGGTAGGAGGTCTGAACCATGTAGGTCTGGTACTTCGGCGTGAGCAGTGCCAGCACGGTCGGGGACTGCGTGACACCCCAGATCCACTCGGAGCCGCGATCGGCCTGGCCGTTCCGCTGGTAGTAACCGTCCCAATCGGGCACGGTGGCTTTCGTGTAGACCGTAGGCCCGCCCTTGGCCTTGGCCGCAGCCATCAGCGCTTCGTAATGTTCCTGCGCCGTCTTGTACGGATACGGGCTCACGATTCGCTCGCGCGGCCAGTCCTCGTCGCAGTTGCCCCACGAGGCGGATTCCGGCGGCTTCGGGCCGATGCGACCCGAGTCCCACATCGCGTACAGCTGCCGCGGCGTGTTGCAGCGGTAATACCGCTTGTCCAGCCAGTTCGCGCGGTCCTTATAGAAGTTCTTCGAGGTGAACAGGTCTACCGGGAGCGGCGTGACTCCCTCGGGAGGTCCCTGAATGACGACGGGCCCGCGTCCGCGTCCCCGACCCTGCGGCAGCTGCCCGACGGCGGGGCCCCCTCGGCCTGCCGGCGCGCCCTGCTGTGCCGCCGGGTTGCCCTGCGCGAAGACGCCCGTCAGGTTGACGTCGACGACCCAGATGGACGCGGCCAGAACGGCAAAGGTCAACAGGGCCGTGAACCGTCGTGCTCTCATGCAGACTTTCTCCTCGTCCGCCTCCGCTGATAGCTACGGCGGGACAGGCTGTAATGATCGCCGGATCATACCTCCTGTGCACGGTCTTGCCCCTCTATTTACAGATATTTAACGAAGGTTCGAGATGCGAAGGGCGCGTGGGCGGACCTGGCATCCGCCCACGCGTTGGGGAGTGTAGCGCGGGAGAAGAGCAACCGACTGCGGTGCCTTTATCGACGTCGGCAGCGAGGTCGTGCCGTTCTCCCGTATGACATCAGGTGTGCAAGGCAGCTGCCCGAAAAAGCACGAGAATTTCGGCCTTTTCTGAAGCGCCGCTTTGAGAATTCGCTTTGCCTGATCCCTTTCTTCGCTATGTGGCCAGTCGTGCCGCTCGCCGACGTCGTGAGGAGGAACGCAGCGTTGTGCTCATGGTGCTCTCCGTCGCGGGCAGCTAATAGTCTGCGTTTCGAAGTGATTTTCAAGTGAACACCGCGGATTTACGGCCAGAATGTCGGACGCGGCGTGCGCACGACTCTTGCTCGATGTACCGCCTCGAAATGGCCATGTCCGACACGCAGTTCGCGCGACTTCAGGCCTTCGCGCCAAGGATAGAGACCTGCTGGGCGGTGGTTGGGCCGAGCCGTCGTCCGCTCTTCTGCGGGATTTATCGAACGGACGTGGGACTCGAGGTTCGTGTCGGGTACGGCGATCGCGCGCGGTTGTATTCCTGCCGCGCCGCAGAACTCGGCGTGGCACGTCAGGCTGCCGCACAACTACGCGATGCGATGAACGCCGGCGGCGTGTTCGAGGAATTCTTCGCCGTCTAGCGACCGAACTACTTGCCTTTTCCGCTGGGATCCTCGCCAGCACCCCCCGCGGGTTTGTCGTTACCGGGATTGCCTGGTGGGTCTTCGGGGCTTTCGCCGGGTGCGTCTTGCCCAGGCATCGCCGCCGCCGTGGTCTCGTAAAAGCCTGGCACCTTGACGCCGAATCCTGAGACGCCGCAGAGCACGGCCGTGGCTATGAGGGCGATCAGCAGTGCGTATTCGATCAGGTCCTGACCGGCGTTGTGGCGGCCAAGTGCGCTGACACTTCTACTGAAGGGTCGAAGCATGGAAGTGATCGTCTGCCTGAGCAATATGGGAGCCACACTGCCTGCTTCCAAATCCATGTGAACGTTGGCCGCACGCTGAGGAAATGCGTGCCAGGGCCGACTTTTATCCGCGGCGTGCAAGCTTTGCCCTAGAGGCGGGCGAGACCGCGTCGCAGCGCAAACAGCGCCAGTTCCAGCCGGTTCGACACCCCGCACTTGTCGAAAATGCTCCGCAGGTGGTGCTTCACGGTGATCTCGCTGAGACCGAAGCGGTCGGCG
>DASRPK010000022.1:0-8840 GCA_035646395.1 Gemmatimonadaceae bacterium
GACGGGTAATCACGATGAAGTTCCCCGCCTGCCCGCCTGCCCGCTCACCCGTTCACCCGTTTACCCGTTTACCCGTGTACCCGCTTACCCGTTTACCCGCTTACCCGCTTACCCGCTTGTCGTTAGGTCAAACCCGGTAAATCGTCACCGCCGTCCCGCCATAGCTCCGCGTGTCGCCACCTTCCGGAAGCTCCTCGTGCGTGTCGTGCTCGATCCCGAGGATGTTGGCGAACGGCGAACGGAGCCAATGCGCGGCCAGCCGGGGCGCCATGCCGAGGTTGTAGGGCGGATCGGCAAACGCAATGTCGAACGCGCCCGCCTCGAGTTTCTGCACAAAACGCAGCGATTCCGCGCGGTGAATACGCATCCGCTCGAGTGCACCGAGTTTCGATCCGTTTTCCCGGATCGCCGTAATCGCCGCCGTCGCGACGTCGACGAAGTCCGCACTTTCGGCGCCCCGGGAGAGGGCCTCGAGACCCAGGGCGCCCGACCCCGCATAGAGATCGAGCACGCGCGCGCCGGGGATCTCGGGCTGCACGATACTCATCCAGGCTTCACGCGCCCGGTCACCGGTTGGACGCACGCGGTCGTCACGCGGTGCCTTGATCGTTCGCCCGCGCCACTGGCCGGCGATGATACGCACGTCAGCCGCGGATGTCCGCCAACCGGGCTACCAGCCGCGAGGTGTCACGCCACAAATCGCGTTCGAGCCGGTACGCCACATCGACCACCTGCGTCGCCGTCCACTCCGACATCCGGTGGGACACGCCCCACCAGACACCTTCGATTTCAGTCGACTCGTCGCGGAGCGCGAACTTCAATCCATTCTGTCCGATGACGCGCGGTGCATTCGCCAACCTGATCTGTTTCGTGGCGAGGAGCGGCGCCGGATTTCCGATACCGAACGGCTCGAAGTGACGCAACAATTTCTCGAGTGTGTCATTCGCATCGCAGAGCGGGACCTCGAGGTCGACGCGCAATTCAGGTACGAGGTCGTCTCTCGTCAGGCGCTCGCGGGCAACGGCGTCAAACCGCTCGCGCAGCTCGGGAATGCGCGCCGCCTCCACCGTGAGCCCGGCCGCGGCACGGTGACCTCCATAGCGAATCAACAGGTCGGCACACGCGGTCAATCCGGCGTGGAGGTCAAACGCTGGAATGGATCGTCCTGATCCCTTGCCGATCGAACCGTCGACCGAAACCATCACCACGGGCCGGTACAGGTCTTCGACCAGTCTCGACGCAACGATGCCGATCACGCCGGGATGCCATCCCTCTGACGCCAGAACGAGTCCCGCCATCGAGTCGAGATCGTAGGTGACCGCAAGTTTTCGAGCCGCGTCCAGCGTTTCGCGATCGATGCCTTGCCGGGTCCTGTTGATCTCCTCGAGATCGCGCGCGATTTCGTTCGCCTCACGCTCGTCGGTGCTGAGCAGGAGGTCGAGTCCACGCTTCGCGTCTCCGATTCGCCCGACGGCGTTCAGTCGCGGTGCCAGGATGAATCCAACGCGGCCCGCCGTCAGCTCCCGGCCCTCCAGTCCCGACGCATTGATCAGCGCCCGCAGGCCGATGTTTTTCGTCTGGGCCATGAGCCGTAACCCATAGCGCACCAGTACCCGATTCTCGCCGCGGAGCGGCGCGACATCAGCGACGGTGGCAAGGGCCACGAGGTCCAGCATGTTGAGCGCGACGTTCGGTCCCGCGCCGTGTTGCTCGAGCAAAGCGACCGACAGCTTGAACGCGACCGCGGCCGCGCAAAGGTCCTTATCCGGGTAATCGCACCCCGCCACGCGCGGGTTCAGCACCGCCACGCATTCCGGTGGTGGCCGGCTGGGGAGGTGATGGTCGGTGATAATGACGTCGATGCCCCGCCGCCGCAGGTCCGCGACCGGATCATGCGCCGTTGTTCCGCAGTCGCACGTCACCAGCAGCGTCGCGCCGGCGGTTACGGCGGCTTTCACACCGGCTTCACCCAGGTCGTACCCGTCGTGAATCCGGTGGGGCGCAAAGGCAATAGCCTTGGCGCCGAGGTGCCGAAGGGTTCGCACGAGGATCGTGGTCGAACACATCCCGTCCACGTCGTAGTCGCCGTGGACGAGGATCGTCTCCCCCGCCCGTACCGCCGCGCTCAGTCGTTCGACTGCCTCGGCCATCCCTCGCATCGCCATCGGCGGATGCAACTGCTCCATGCGCGGGCGCAGGTAATTTCGCGCATCGTCGACTGCGCTCATTCCGCGGGCCACGAGCAATGTGGCAACGAGCGGAGGAAGGTGGAGCTCTCGCGACAACCGCTCAGCGATGGCTACGTCTACCGCGCGCGGCGCGGTCCATCGCGCCGGGGGTCGCGTCCAGGATAGCGGTTTTGCGTCGACGGGTTCGGCGAGGTCGCCGATGGAAACTGCCATGGCCCGAAAGTTAATCGCCCGTCGTCAGGCGTGCGTCACCGCTCGTCAGGCAAATAACTGCAGGGTGAAGGCTCGAGGGAAGGTCGAAGATCTTTGGGTGAAGAGATCACTTTTCTCTCGTACTCAGGACTTTCAACTTCTCTCGAGCCTCGGCCCTAGGAAGCGTAGAGCAACACTCCACACGCCTCACAGACCTCGATGAGCCCAGTCGTCGCCATCATCGACCGACGCTGCACGGGAATCGCGGTGTCGCAGCAGCTGCAGGCGCCGTTGTCAAGCGCGTAAAGCGCTTGCGATTGCCGGCGCGTGCGGATGCGATCGTACTTCTGGAGCACCGCCGACTCGACGTTTACCGCCAGCGACTTCCGCTTTCCCTCCGCCGCGGCGTATTCACCGCCCAGCTCCGCCCGTTCGGCTTCGATCTCGGCGCGCGCGTCCGCTTGCGACTCGTCCAGCGCCTGGAGGTTCGCCTCTTGTTTCTTGATCGAGGCGTGGCCGTCGGTTACGCGCGTGACGAGCGCCCGCAACTCATTCTCCTCTTCCATGAGCATCTTGCGGCCCGCTTCTACCTGCATCATCGCCGCCGTTGCCTCCCGCATCCGCTTGACCGCGTCGAGGTTCGCCACGTTACGCTCGTGGCGCTGGCGGTGATCACTGATCCTGCCTTCGAGTTCGCGTTGGCGCCGCTCGTCAGCGTCAACTCCGGCCCGGGTCTCCTCGAGCGACTTCAACGCGCGCTGGCGTACCTGATCGAGTTCCGCCAATCGCGGCGCGAGCGCGTCCAGACGTGCTCGTAAGGCATCGACGATATCGTCTTGTGCTTGCAGGGCAAGCAACGATTCCAGCAACCTGTTCACCCAACCTCCATGGAGTTCACGTTCGAAGTCTCACGCCGGCGTTATGCTTTCGCTGAGTCGGCGGATCTCCTCGGCATTCGCCTGCTTTTCCGCGATCAGCCGGTCAGTTTCGGCCGGGGTCGCTACCATCAGGTCACGCTGAAGCTGCGCGTTCAATTCCTTGCGTCGTCTCAGTTCCAACTTGGCCAGGCAGTCCGTTACGGTGCGTTCGACGTCGATGATGGCGCCTTGCTCTTCCAGCAGCGTCTCGAGCACCGAAGCTGATGCATTCGTCAAACCTGCGGCGACGTCACCGATCACAGCGTCCGGGCTCACCTCCGCCAGCTTCTCGAAGATCTCCCGATAACGCTCATCGCGAAACTCCCCCGGCCCAATCCGTTCGATGATTCGTTCAATCAGGGCCCGGGACGTCAGCATGACGCGGACGAGTTCGCGCTCGGCGGCCGTCCCGGCGACTCTGCGAGCCTTGGCGACAGGCGCCGGCTCCCGCTCCGGGCGTTTTTGTCGTGTCGGCGGGGCCTGAGCCGGCGGTGCGCCCACACGGTCACTGGTGGGACTCTCGACTTCAGAGGTCAAAACCTGCCGGTCGACCCCGGTCGCCTCACTCACCCTGCCGAGGTACATGTCCCTCGTCACCGGATCGCTGGTGGCCCGAATGGTTGGGAGCAGATGGTCGATGGCCTGGCGCCGCTTGTGAAGGTCGGCAAACCAGCCCCCGCGTTCCAGCAACTGAATCTTTCGCTCGATGACATCGACGGCCGACGCCAGGTGTCGCTCGATCCCCTCTCGACCGGCCTTGCGGGCGAACGTGTCGGGGTCTTCGCCAGGCGGAAGCGTAACCACGCGCACCGACGCCCCGTGCTGGAGCAGCTCGTCGGCGGCACGGAACGTCGCCTTGAGACCGGCCTTGTCGCTGTCGTACACCAGGAACGCATTCTTCGAGTGACGGACGATGAGGGCCGCCTGTTCCGTCGTCAGGGCTGTTCCCAGCGGCGCGATCACCTCTTCAACGCCTGCGACGACGAGCCTGACGAGATCGAAGTAGCCTTCAACGAGGAGGACCCGGTCTGCTTTTCGAATCGCGTTGCGAGACCAGTTGAGGCCATAGAGCATGCGGCCCTTCGTGAACGCAATCGTCTCCGGCGAGTTGAGGTACTTCGGTTCTCCAGCACCGATGACGCGCCCACCGAAGCCGGCAACCCGGCCTGAGGTGTCGTAGATCGGGAACATGAGCCGGTTGCGGAAGCGGGGATGCAACGCGTCCGAACCTTCTCGTTTCCCGAGTAGCCCTGCGTCGAGCAGCCGGGCATCGTCGAATCCCAAGGTCGCCAGGTGCGCGCGCAATCCGTCACGTGTCGCAAACCCAAGCCCGAAGCGCTCGGCAATTTCCGGCGTGACATCACGTTGACCGAGGTACTCACGCGCGGGCGCGCCCGCGGGATCATCCCGCAGGGTGCGACGAAACCACTCCTCGGCAGCGCCATTCACTTCCCAGAGCGCTTCGCGAGGATCGGGGCCTTCGCGTCGCGCGCTCACCTCGCGGATCGCAATTCCCGACCGCTCGGCCACATGCCTCACCGAAGACGGCCAATCCATGCCGTAGCGCTTCCGCAGATACGTGAAGACGTCACCGCTTTCACCACACTTGAAGCAGTGGTAGATACGCCGCTTCGGGTCGACTGAAAAGTTGGGATTTTTCCCCTGGTGAAAGGGACACGGGCCGCGAAACGTGCCACCGGCCCGCTTCAGCTGAACCGTTTCCCCGATGATGCCGACGATATCCGCTGCCTCGCGAACGCGCTCGACGTCTTCGTCCGGAATCACAGCTCCACCACCGTGACGCCGGTGCCGCCCTCGTTGAATTCGCCTGGACGGAATCTGCGCACGCGCGTGTCCTTGCGCAGCATTTCAGCCACGCGCTGCCGGAGCGCTCCCGTCCCCTTGCCGTGAATCACGCGCAGGGACTTGAGGTCGGCGCGGATGGCCGCGTCCACTGCCTGCATCACGATTTCATCGACGTCACCGGCGCGCACACCCCGGACGTCGATCTCGGTCGCGACTTCGAGGTCCGGCTCATCGCCACGCATCACGGGGGCCGTGGGAACGGCCTGCACCGGCGCCACGCTGACCGCATTCGCCGGGAACGTCATCTTCACCGCGCCTAACGCGACCAGCAGGTGACCGTCACGCCGCTCGATGACACGCCCCGTCTTCCCGCCCATCGGATGGACGATGACCAGCATGCCGGGCTCCGGCTCAACCGGCGGTCCGCTCCCCGGCCGCATGGCCGGCGCCTGGTCCAGCTCCTGAAGACGCGTCCGCTGAGCCTCGGCCAGCTGTTCGACGCGCTGGCGAGCCTCACGGGCCGCTTCTTCCGACTGGTCAGCGGTTGATTGCCGGAGTTCCCGAATCGTGCGTTCGACTTCCTGTCGCGATTCCAGAAGATAGCGCCGCGCCTCCTGCCTCGACTCCCGCTCGAACGCGATCTCGCGCTCGCGCAGTCGAGCTTCACGCTCGGCCAACCGGTGTGCCGTGTCCTTCGCGCCTTCCAGCGACTCGGCGGCTTCCGCTTCGAGTCGTGCCAGCGTCACTTCGCGCGCCTCGAGCGTCGCCAGGAGCCGGTTGACGTCGCGTTCCGCTTTCGGCACGCGGATCTCGGCATTTTCCAGCACGTCTTCAGGAAGGCCAAGCCGGCGCGCGATGCTGAGTCCATACGAGCGTCCCGGGATCCCCTTGATGAGGATGTACGTCGGCGCGAGGTGCTCGGCATCGAACTGCAGCGACGCGTTCACGACGCCAGGGACCTCACTCGCCAGTTCCTTCAGCGCGCCGAGGTGCGTGGTGGCCACCGACGTCGCGGCCCGTCTGGTCAGCACCTCGAGCACCGCGCCGCCTAACGCCGCCCCCTCGACGGGATCGGTGCCGGACCCGAGTTCGTCCAGCAGCACGAGCGACCGTGGCGTCGCGCGTCGCAGGATTTCGGCGATGTTCCGGAGGTGCGCGCTGAAGGTCGACAGGCTCGCCTCAATGGACTGCTCGTCGCCGACATCGGCGAAGACGTCGTCATAGATCACGAGCGTACTGGCCTGCGCGACGGGGACCGGAATGCCGGACTGCGCCATCGCCGACAACAGTCCGATGGTCTTCAGCAGGACCGTCTTGCCACCGGTGTTCGGGCCGGAAACCAGCAGCGTTCGTTCACCCGGTTCCATCGTGAGCGTGAACGGAACGACTCGAATCCCCTGTGCCTGCAGCAACGGATGGCGCGCGTCGTGCAATGCGATGGCGCTCCCCGGTTCGCGCCACGTGACGGGAGTGCAGGAGAACTCGATCGAGAACCGGGCACGCGCGTACAACGCGTCGAGCGTTCCGAGTGCATCAAGGGTTGCGATCAGCGCGTCAGCCAGCGGGTGCAGTCGCTCCGACAGCTCGGCGAGCAGCCGATCGATTTCACGCAGTTCATCCGCCTCGAGTTCGCGGATTCGATTGCACGCCTCGATCGCCGCCGGCGGCTCAACGAACAGCGTCGCGCCGCTATGCGAGGAGTCATGAACAAGTCCACCTACGGCGCCGCGTCCTTCCCTCCTGACCGGAATGACATAGCGGCCATTACGGATCGTAACCGACATGTCAGGGACGCGTTGGTGCGCTTCGAGCCGGCCCATGAGCTTCTCGAGTAACGCCACCAGCTGTCCTTCCGAATCGCGCAACTCCCGGCGCACCCGACGCAACAGGGAGGACGCCCCATCGAGGATCGTCCCATCTTCAGCGATCACCTTGTGCACGGCCTGTTCCGCACCAGCGTCGACAAGCAGCTGATCGCGAAATTCGCGCAGCATTGCGACGGCCATCGCTGGGACATCCCCGCTCGACAGCGCCGCCTTCGTGAGGCGTGAAGCGGTGAGCAGCCTGCCAATCGCGAAAAGCTCCAGCGCCTGCAGTGTCGCGCCTGCCACACGAAGCCGGTTCAGCGCCTCGCCGACTTCAGGTATCGCTTCGCTGCGCCAGCCGCCTTCGGACTGGATGAGGCTTCGCACCGCAGAGACACGCGACTGTTCCTGTTCCAGCCACTCCGCGTCATGACGGGGTTCGAGAGCCCGCACTCGTGAGGCGCCGACACTTGTGGCCGCCCGTTCCGCAACCAGTTCGCGAACACGCGCGAATTCCAGCACGCCAAGTGCATGCTTGTTCATATGGCGCCTGCCTGGGCGCGTGTTGAGCGCACCGAACGAAGGGTCGGGCGCTTTGCGCTTTGCGCTTTGTGCTTCCCAACGAAGCTCATCCAGGCGGCCACGTCATACGGCGGCCACCGAGCACGTGGACGTGCAGGTGAAACACCGTCTGTCCGCCACCCGCGTTCGTGTTGATCACGGTCCGGTACCCCGCTTCGACGAGCTTCTCCGCGCGGGCAATCTCTGCCGCCGCCATCATCAGGTTTCCGATGAGTAGCGGATCGCTGACCTCGTCGAGTGTCGAGACGTGTTGTCGCGGAATGACGAGGATATGCGTCGGCGCCTGCGGGCCGATGTCACGGAACGCAACGCAATGTTCGTCCTCATAAACGACGGTCGCCGGGATCTCACGATGGACGATCCGGCAGAAGAGGCAGTCAGCCGACATCGGCAGCACCGTCCTGATGGTAGAGGAGTCCTCGTGCAATCGCGGCGCCTGCGGCCCCGGCTGTCTCGAAGCGAAGGATGCCGGGACCTAACGACACGGCGATGAATCCGGCGTCAGCCAATTCCGCTTTTTCGGCGTCTTCCAGCCCACCTTCCGGTCCAAGCGCGAGGGTCACAGGTGCTTTCACCGGCACGCCGAAGACTGGTGGTGCGTTCGGATCGAGGAGAAGCCGCGTGCCGCCGGCGGGTACTGCGGATAGCGCCCGTGCAAGCGGAGCGTCCGGATAAATCTGGGGGAGGTGTGCGCCACCAGACTGTTCCAGGGCGGAGATCATTCGGGCCCTCACCTTCGCACTGAACACCGGCCCTTCCCCGCGTGGCTGAACGCTGCGCGAGCGTCGCCACATCACCGGACGCCAACTCGTCACACCGACCTCAGCTCCTTTCTCGGCGAGCCACAGCATGCGATCTCGGTCCGCGACTGGCACCATCAGGTGGACTTCGGGCAGCACTGGCAGTTCCTCGACTTCACCAATCTCCACGGTCACGCTGTCCTTTGACTCGCGCACCACCATACCCGTAGCGCGCCGACCTGCGCCATCCACGAGCGCGATGGTTGTGCCCGTTCCAAATCGCCGGGCACGAAGGTGCCGCGCCGCGTTTTCGCCGAGGGAAACCTGGGCCCTCGGCTCCAGCGGCTCCTCGGTCATGAAAAATGTCGCTAGTGGTGCTGTGCGAGTGCGCTCCACCACTCCTCCTCGACGTGCGTACGGCGCAGCTGCCAGTCATTGTCGCGCAAGGCATCGACCACCACACGGTGTTCGCTCTCCAGAATCCCTGCCAGAACCGCAAATCCTCCGGGCGCGACCGTCTCACTCATCAGGGGCAGCAGCTCGACTATGGCCGACGAAATGATGTTGGCCGTAATGACGTCGGCGGGGGCGACCAATGGAAGCAGGAGA
>DASRPK010000023.1:0-4695 GCA_035646395.1 Gemmatimonadaceae bacterium
ATGGGTGAATACCGATGTTGCACCCGCAGGCGATGACGTGCTTGATGTTGCGGGGGTCGCCGATCCATCTTTCGGATGCGAGTTTACGGACCAGAGTTCTCCCCGTCTCTGGGACTCCCCGGGATTGGGATTTCTCACTCCGGAGGCGTGCCCGGCGCCTTGACCCGCGGCGCTTTGCGAGCGCTTGACCGACTCAGCGCACAACTCGGCACCATCCCGCAGCCGGCAAACACAAATCAGGGCGATGGTGGCCAGGTCCGGAATCGAACTAGCGACACGCGAATTTTCAGTAGGATGCCGCTTCCAAGAATAACGACCCAATGACTCGAGTGGTCAGCGACCACTCCAGGGGAATTCCGTGACGCAGCATTCCGGTCGCCTCTTGCGAGTCCTGGGCCTCTGGTTCGGCCTTGCAGCCATCGTCGGCAATACCATCGGCGCAGGCATCATGCGCACGCCGAGCGAGGTGGCGCGGCACCTGCCGGTGACCGAGGCTTACCTGCTCGCGTGGCTGGCAGGCGGAATCTACGCCTTGCTAGGGGCGGCGTCGCTTGCCGAGCTTGGCGTGGCGGTGCCACGCTCCGGCGGTCTCTATGTCTTCGCGCGTCGCGTGTTCGGCCCTTACATCGGGTTCGTCGCCGGGTGGACAGACTGGGTTTCGACATGCGCTTCGGCTGCGGCCGTGTCGATGATGGTTGCCGAGTACGCCGGCTGGTTTGGCGGCCTCAGCCTGGTGGAAGTCGCTGCCCTGGCCGTCGGCGTCGTCGTGCTACTGACCGCGATGCTGTGGAAGGGCGTGCGCTCCAGCGGCACGACGGTCGAGCTGATGACGCTAGTCAAGGTGCTCGTACTCCTGGGTGTGCCGCTCGTTGCATTCGCGACCGGGACGCGTGAGCCGGTTTCCGCTGCGCCGGGTACAGCAATCGCCTTCGGCGGCATCGTGCTCGCGATGCAGGCGGTGATCTACTCCTATGACGGCTGGACCGGCCTGCTGTACTTCTCCGGCGAAGTGAAGGATCCGGTCCGAGATATTCCGCGCTCGATGTTCAGCGGTGTGGCGGCGGTGATTGTCATCTACATGCTGCTGGCCGGATGCTTCGTTTACGTCCTCGGCATCGGCGGCGTCGCGGCAGACAGCTTCCCCGCCGGACAGGTCGCTCACGTCATCTTCGGGGACATCGGCTCTGCCGTAATCCGGATCGTCGTCGTCTTGTCGGGCCTTGGAGCCGCGGTCGCCATCATCATGATGGGCTCGCGCGTCCCGCATGCCATGAGCGGTGACGGGCTGTTTCCCCGACGCGCGGCCTTCGTCAACGCGGGTGGAACGCCCGTGGTAACGCTCGCCCTGAGTGCACTGCTCGCGATCGGGTTCATCATTACCGGCACCTTCAACCAGGTCATCGCCGTCGCGGCATTCTTTTTCGTGTTGACGTACGTCATCGCGTTCTCGGCTGTCTTCGCGCTGCGCTGGAAGGAGCCGGATCTGGCGCGCCCGTATCGCGCGCTCGGCTACCCGGTCACGACGGCGATTTCCTGGCTGGGCGGCGTGGCGTTCCTGGTTGCGGCGTTCGTGCAGGATCGCCGAAACAGCCTGATCGCGATCGGCATCCTGCTTGTCAGTTACCCGGTTTACCGCTTGTTGCGGCTTCCGCGAGACCATTGAAGAAGGTCGGCGCCGGGGAATGATGGCCAGGGCCGGAATCGAACCACCGACACGCGGATTTTCAGGCGTTATTAAGGGCAACCTGAGAAGGCCAAGCAAACTGGATTTCGCCCGATCGGTCAATGTTCCCGCACTTCGATCGTGACTTTCTTCAGATCGCCGGTGAACTTGGCGGGAAGCTCGTAGTCAGGTGACACGGGTGTACCCCAGTCCTCGCCCACATCAAAGGTGTCGTCCGTCGAGAACATGACCGGAACTGTCTGCTCGAGCCTGCCCTCGCCCACCTTTTTGCCGTTAATCGACAGCGTGCCGGTGCCGCCTTTCCCCTTGCCGCCGCCGTCGTACGCGAAGTCAAAGCGAACCGCGCTCTTCCCCCTCGGCAGCGCTTCGGAGGCGGCGACCGTGTAGTGCTCCAGGCCGACATAGCTGTAAATGAAAGTCGGCTTGCCGTTCTTGACGATAAACGCGAATCCCCCGGTCTCACCGCCCAGGGTGGCAAGCATGCCTTCGGCATTGCATAGACCATGCTCACGCCTTCCAACGGCTTCTGTTCCACGCCGTTGACCCGCTTGGGTTCGGGCAAGCCGGCGCTCTCGAGAATGGTCGGCATAACGTCGATCAGGTGCACGAATTGGCGGCGAATGCCGGGCTTCTTGATTCGTGCCGGCCAGGAAATGGCCATGGCCGTGCTGTTGCCGCCGCCCGAGGTCACCAGTTTGCCGTACGTGTATGGCGTCGACGTGGCATAGCTCCAGGCCGCCGGATTGCAGCCATGTGAATGCGTGCTGCCGAAGTCGTCGATGTGCTTGGCCACATCTTCCAGTGACTCCCGAATTCCATTGGCGTAGGTCAGCTTGTTGTTGATGCCGTGCAGGCCGCCTTCGGGCGTTGGGCCGTTGTCGCCGGCGATGTAGACAATGAGCGTGTTGTCGAATTCTCCGGAATCTTCGATGGCCTGAACGATACGACCGATCTGGTAGTCGGTGTGCTCGACGGCAGCAGTAAAGACCTCCATCCAGCGTGCACCGACCTTCTTGTCCAGGTCCGAAAGCGTGTCCCACGCCGGCAGGCCCGCGGGCCGCGCCGCCATTCTCGTGCCGGGCGGGACGATTCCCAACTCGAGTTGTCGCGCAAGAATCCGTTCCCTGAGCTTGTCGTAGCCGTCGTCGAACTTGCCGCGATACTTCTTGATGAATTCCTCTGGCGCTCCAATCGGCGGTTTATGCCCGTTCGGCGCGCTGCGTAGCTCCGCCACCTCTCCACCACTGCAAGCCATCTCGCCGATTGTGTCATGTAGTTGACAGAACAGCAGGCTCACTGCGCTCACGCTCGACCTCGGCTCGCACTCGTTCGTCGGTTTTGGCTTGCGCCGTGACGGCGCTTCAAGGAGTGAACAATGTCAAAGCGAAGGAACGCTAGCCCGGCACTGCCGGCGATACTGGCCCTGCTCGCGGCCGACTCAGCCCAAGCGCAGCTCACCGACCAGACGCAAACCCCGAATGTCGAGCGTGCGGGTATCTTCAAGTCGTTGTCCGAGCAGGTTGGCGACGGAGTCGGCGACTGGGCGACTCCCGGTTCTTCCTCCTACATCATCGCTCGCGACCCGGCTCGCTCCATCCGTCGCGGTCGTCAGCTTTTCCAGCGCAAGTTCACCCTGGCGCAGGGCCTAGGGCCTCGAACGCAGGATGGCATCGGCGATATTCATGCCGTCGGAGCCATTGGCGCGGGCCTGATCGACAGCTGTGCCGGTTGTCATGGCCGGCCACGCGGCTCCGCCGGCTTTGGCGGGGATGTCGCCACGCGTCCCGACAGCCGCGACGCCCCCCACCTGTTCGGACTCGGCCTGCAAGAGATGCTCGCCGACGAGATCACCTCAGACCTGCGCAACATCCGTGCGCAAGCGGTCGCGCAGGCCGCCGCCCAAAAACATGCGGTCACGCGCAAACTCGTCAGCAAAGGCATCTCATACGGGTCGCTCCGCGCGAATCCGGACGGGTCGGTAAGCACCTCGGGGGTGCGTGGCGTCGATGGAGACCTGCGGGTGCGGCCCTTCTTCGCGCATGGCGGCACGACATCGATCCGGGAGTTCGTCGTCGGCGCGTTCAATGACGAGATGGGGCTCCAGGCGGTCGACCCGCTGCTGCTCCAGGCGGCTGCTGGCGCCCGCGTCACGACGCCGACTGGAATGGTGCTAAACGGATCGCGCGACGTCGTCAAAACCGGCATCGCGAAAACAGAAGCCGACGACTCTGACGGCGACGGCGTTAGCAACGAAATCCCCACTTCTCTCGTCGACCACATGGAGTTCTACCTCTTCAACTACTTCAAGCCGGGCACTTACCGGCAGAACTCCGCAACGAAAGTCGGCCGGGAACTCTTGACGCGTATCGGCTGTACAGGCTGCCACGTCGAGAATCTCACAATCGAGCGGGACCGACGCGTCGCCGACGTCGAAACGGCTTACGACGGCACACTCGGAATCTTCAATAAGCTCTATGCGACTGCTTCGCTCCTCGTCGTCGAACAAGACGACGGCGCGGGGCATCCGACTGTCAAGCGTCCCATACACGGGCGGTTCAATGTCCGAAATTTCTTTGCCGACATGAAACGCCACGACCTCGGACCCAAATTCCACGAGCGCAATTACGATGGGACGCTGACCACGCAATTTATGACGGAGCCGCTGTGGGGTGTCGGTTCCAGCCCGCCCTACGGTCACGACGGCCGCAGCATCAACTTGCGAGAGGTAATTCTGCGTCATGGCGGCGAGGCGCTTGCATCGCGAATCGCCTTCGCGAAGCTTCCGGAGTCTCAGAAGTTTGCAGTCCTGGAATTTCTGAATTCGCTTGTGCTTTTCCCGCCGGACGACACGGCATCGAATTTGGATCCCGGCGATCCGGGTGCCCCCGGCTATCCGCAGCGCGGCCATGGCAGCATCCGCCTCCAGGCGCTGTTCAACAATCCGGGCGAGCCGGAGTAGGCAGATCGTGTTGACGTTATGGTTCTTGCTGGGTTGTACCTTCGATTGCAGA
>DASRPK010000024.1:0-2041 GCA_035646395.1 Gemmatimonadaceae bacterium
CCGGCGAACGCGTTCCGGTCTACCGTGAGCGCCGAGCCGCCCGGAACCCTGGATGCATCGGCGCATTCCAGCACCATGCTGCCCAGGACACGCATCTCGGCCTTCAGCAAGCCGTGGGCGTTGGTCGTTTCGGTGCTCTTGAAGGTGTTCGAGCAGACCAATTCCGCGAACTTTTCGGTCTGGTGGGCGGGCGTCTGGCGAACTGGACGCATCTCGTGGAGTACAACGCGGCAACCGCCCTGGGCGAGTTGCCAGGCGGCCTCGCTGCCGGCAAGCCCACCGCCGATTACATGCACTGGACCGGGATCATGAACCGTCATGCTCTAACGATAGCGATGCCGTGGGCAAAGGCGGACCGCAGTTTGATAACGTGGATGGCGGTCGCCGTGAGCCTTACCGCCTGCAGTCGCAATCCCGCGGTTGGGCAATCCGATGTCCCATCTGCGGAGGAGGCCTGGGTCGGCTCCGTGTGTACTCCCGTCTCCCCTGATTTCAGCTCGTGGACACGACGGCAGGTCGGAGGTATGACCATTGGCATCCCACCTGGCTACACCCCACTACAGGGCCCGCCCACGAACATCGGCATCCAGGGACCGGCCAGGCGTGCAAACATGTTTTTTGCGCTCTATCAAGAGCCGGAGGCACGCCAAACGTACGACTCTTACTACTTCCGTGCGCGGCAAAAGCGGAACGCCTGCCGGACCAGCTTGAGTGGGTACCCTGCGGACGTGATCGGTTTTTATGATCGTGGACAGTACGGACTCATCGCTCGCTGGGCAGCGGCGTGGGGTGGCGAAGACGCCGGAAAGGTGTTGATCGCGACGATCATGAGTCCGCGAGTGGAGGAAGCGATAGAACTTCGGGCAGTCCTGCACACGATGAGACCAGTGAACTCCAGGTGACAGCTGAAACCGAATACTCACCCCTCATCCGCGGCTGAAAACCCATGACCCTTGACATGGCGGCTACCCTAACGAGTGCGTGGCCAGGCCTTTGCGCCGTCGCGATCATCGTCGTAAGCAGCGGCTGCGCCAGCGGAAGTGGTCGGAGCGCCGGAAGTACCGAAAGCGCGAACGTCGCGAGCGCCGGAACATCCACCGCCGACCAGGCCTGGGTCGACAGTGCATGTCTACCGGCATCCATCGATACGACCGGGTGGCGCCGCCATCGCATCGGCGACTTCACAATCCAGGTGCCGTCAGAATACCGGGTAGGACCCTTTGAGCCGTACAACCTCAATATCCGGGGTCCCGGCGGAACACTCACGCTGGTGCTTCATCGCAACGCGATCTACCTGTTCGACACCGCGAACCGCGCGCGACGCTTCCAGAACTGGTGTCAGGGTACACTCGGCGGGTATCAGGCCGAGATCGTATCGTGGTACGAGCGGTTTCGCGGCCCGGCGTACAACTTCGCGGCGCGTCTTCGGCCAACTCTCGGAACGCGCGACGAAGAGAAGTGGCTCTACGTGAACATCTCGGCGAGCCGGCTGCAGGACGCGCAGCGGCTGCGAGACGCGGTGCACACGCTTGCGGCAATTCGAGATACGACGCGGACGAACTGAGGTCCCTTCGCGGAGGCGGCCATGACATGGCGCGTGGTTGGTCTGTTGTTGGCGATTGCGATTGCGAGCGCGAACGTCGAGGCCCAGGGCGTCATCACTCCCGCGCCTGTGGATCATGGTGCCTGGGTGAACGAGCCATGCCTGCCCGACAGCGTGGACAGCTTCTTCTGGACTCGTTATGACCTGCGTGGCATACGGATCCGGATCCCGAACGGGGTCAAGCACATCAAGAACCCCAGTCTCGACGAGCTGCACTTCCGGTTGGGACAGGCGACGATGCGTCTGCGTGTGCACCGCGACGCGTCGCAGCTGTTCGCCGAGGTGTACACGCCGCAGAACACCCGGAAGCACTGCTGGGGGGACATCGGCGGGCTGCTGTCCGAGGCGATATCGTTAGGTGGCGGCTCGTGGTACGGTTTCGCAGCGCGGTGGCCGGACGCGGATCGGGGCGAGTGGCTGACGGCGGTCATCAGGGGC
>DASRPK010000025.1:0-3953 GCA_035646395.1 Gemmatimonadaceae bacterium
CAGCTGGATAGCATTCTCGAGAAGCGGACGAACCTCGAGACCTTCATTACCAAAGCCAGGATGAATCCCTCTCGCACGCTCGTGACGGGCGCGATATGCGGTGTCCGTGTTGAGGAGATTGAGGACCCTGTCATGCAGGGCGTTCGTTATCTCGACAAGCTGATCGACGAGCTGGCAAAAGGACGGCCGATGGAGAAGATCCTGCGGAAGGTCTGACGGGCTCAGTGGGCGGCGAGACGCTGTCGATGAGGAGGACCGGCGCGAGGCCGCCCATCGGCCCACCGGACTCCGGCCTGAACTTCGCGCGTCAGGCGCGGAGCGCTTGGGCTTCACGCCGCACTCCTGCGAGCGGGCCCCCGCAGCGTATAAAAGCGACCGGGTCCCCGTGGGGACGAACCTTCGCCCTTCGGGCGAGGTTCGACCCGCACCGGTCTTCCCGTTTGCGGCTCGCTTCTTCGAAGCGAGCCAGCGGCACCGAATCCCGGTGGGGACGTTCAAACAATCGCCGAAGTAATACCGAGACGTTGGATGAAGCGCTACTCGGCACCCCTGCGAGGGCGCGTCGGTGCTGCATGCATTGGAAACGTCCGCTCCAGAAGCTGCAGCATTGCGCGGCAGGCAGCGCCGTGGTGTTTGTGTGGGTGGTCAACTACGAAGAATTCACGTGCTGGCAGTGCAGTTTTGACGTGCACAGCTGCAACGCGACGGTTCGCGAGATCCTCCTCGACCGTGAGCCGCGAGACCATGGCGATGCCCAGACCGGCCATTACCGCCCTCTTAACCGCGTCGGGACTGTCGAACGTCATCGTTCGCGTCGGGGCAAGGCGGTGACGATGCCACCACCCGGTCAGCTGCCGCCGGGTATCGGAGCCCTCCTCTCGAAGCAGCCACGTTTCCGCGTCAAGCTGATTCGGCTTCACGCTCCGAGCCCGGGTTAACGTGGAGCCCGGCGGCGCGATGATTGTGAAGTCGTCCCGCGACAAGCTGCGCGCTCGTAGTTCGCCCGATGGCAGTGCACCGGCGACGATGGCCATATCGAGATCGTTGCGGGCAACCCGCTCGGCGATCGTGTGAATCGGACCGATCTCGAAATGGAGATCGTAGTTCTCGTGCTCCCTCCGATACTCAGCCAACAGCGTTGGAAGTAAATACAAGCCGGGCGTCGCCGTCGCACCGAGGCGGATGCGGCCGACAGCTCCGCGCGCGACCTCCTGCATTCGTTCGTGTGCGCGCTCAACCGCGCCGAGGATTCGGCGTGCTTCCTCCAGGAAGACCTCCCCAGCAACGGTCAGCGAAACGCGGCGCGCTCGATTGAGAAGCGTGGCCCCGACCTCCTGCTCCAGCAACGCAATCTGATGGGATACCGCCGGCTGGGAGAGGTTGCACAGACTCGCAGCCCTGGCGAAGTGCCCCAGCTCCGCGACGGCCACGAACGTCCGCAGCTGACGGAGTTCCATTCGCGCAGTCTATCAGAGAGATTCAATCGTTTCATTGGACGAATCAGACAACGGGTCATACATTGCCTCAGAAGGAGAGAACGATGACTCGAATGATGCGATTGGGGACCATGACGGTATTGGCGGGAACACTCGTCCTCTCGGTCGTTGGCGTGGCGACCGCGCAGGACAAACCCAAGCCGCTCTATGACCGCCTCGGGGGTGTCTACAGCATTGCCACGGTCGTGGACGATTTCATCGAGCGCCTGCTCGTCAACGACACCTTGAATGCGAACCCGGCGATCAGCCAGGCGCGCGCACATGTACCCAAGGCAGGCTTGAAATTCCAGGTCACCGCGCTGGTGTGCGACGTGACCGGCGGACCATGCAAGTACACAGGCCGCGCGATGAAGGAGTCGCACCAGCAACTGAGCATCACTGAAGGGCAGTGGCAGGCGATGCTCGTGGACTTCCAGAAGACGCTCGACAAGTTCAAGGTGCCCGCCACAGAACAAAAAGAGCTGATTGCCATTGTCGGCAGCACGAAGAAGGACATCGTCGTACCGGCGACGAGTCAGCGGTAGCGAGGATACACCTGTGATTTTTCGACCCTTCTATTACTACGACCTGGGTTGTGCATCCTATCTTTTGGGCTGCGGCACGGTTGGTAGGTGTTCCGTCGTCGATCCGCGCGCAGACGATGTCGATTCGTACATCAGATTCGCCGCGGCCAAGAAGATGGAGATCACGCAGGTGATCGACACGCACGTCCACGCTGACCATCGCTCCGGCGGCGCCGAACTCGCGCGACGGACGGGAGCCGAGTACCGGCTGCACGAATCCGCGGATGTCAAGATGCCCTTCACGCCGATGACGCACGATGAGGAGATCGAATTGGGCAACACGCGGGTGCGCGTGCTCCATACGCCTGGCCACTCGCCGGAGAGCGTCTCGCTCCTCGTCACGGACCTCAAACGCGGTACCGACCCATGGTTCGTTCTCACCGGCGACACGTTGTTCGTGGGCGCGGTCGGGCGGCCGGATCTCCCCGGCCGTGCGCGCGAAAATGCGGCGCAGCTCTACGCGAGCATTCACGAGGAGTTGCTCACACTACCGGATGATCTCGAGATCTATCCGGCCCACTTCTCAGGTTCTCTGTGCGGTGCGGGCCTGAGTGGCAAACCGTCGAGCACGCTGGCCTTCGAGCGCCGGTGGAACCCGATGCTCTCGAAGGATCGCGACGCCTTTATTGCGTCGCTGGCTGATGTGCCTGCGAAGCCAGCGGAGATGGAGCGAATTCTGGCATGCAATCGCGGCGTCACCGACGTCGAGTCGCCGGAGTGAAATCGCCGCCCAAGGTCGAACCTTCCGTTCGCCTCGGCCTTCGCGAAAACGTTGCGCAGTTCGCCCTGCTGGTCGCTGTAAACGCATTCGTCGGTGCGATGGTAGGACTGGAGCGCAGCATCCTGCCGCCGATCGCGGAGGCGGAGTATCGGATCACCGGCCACACGGCGATGTTGTCGTTCATTGCTGTGTTCGGGACTACCAAGGCCCTCGCCAACTATGTGGCCGGTCGGTTCGCTGACGTCATTGGCCGCCGGCAGCTTCTGCTCGTGGGGTGGGTGTTGGCGGTGCCGGTGCCGTTCCTGCTGATGTGGGCGCCGAACTGGGCCTGGGTGCTGGCTGCGAATGCGCTGCTTGGCATCAGTCAGGGATTCGCATGGTCGATGACGGTGATCATGAAAATCGACCTGGTTGGTCCCAAACGACGAGGTCTCGCAATGGGCCTGAATGAGTGCGCCGGCTATGTCGCGCTCGCCGCATCCGCGTATGCGACCGCCTGGATCGCTTCGCGGTTTGGGTTACGGCCGGAGCCGTTCTACCTGGGCGTCGCGTTCGTCGTCGCGGGTTTGTCTCTATCAATATTCGTGCGCGAGACACGCGAGCACTCCGCGCTCGAATCACAGCGCCACCATGCCACTCGAACTGGTCAACCCAGCGATGTGTTCTGGCGCACGACGATGAGCGATCGAAATCTTTCGAGCGTGACGCAGGCGGGGCTCGTCAACAATCTGAACGACGGGATGGCATGGGGCCTGTTCCCCTTGCTCTTTGCCGCGATGGGTATGAGCCTGTCGACGATTGGCCTGCTCACTGCGGTCTATCCCGCTACCTGGGGATTTGGACAACTCGTGACGGGTGGGCTGTCGGATCGAATTGGCCGCAAGTGGCTGATCGTTTTCGGCATGTGGATTCAGGCGGTTGGAATTGTCGTCGTCACGATGGCCGTGGCCTTTGCGGGTTTCGCCGCTGGCGCCGTACTGCTTGGCGTGGGCACGGCGATGGTGTACCCGACACTTCTGGCCGTGATCGGCGATGTCGCGCATCCCGACTGGCGCGCAACCGCGGTCGGCGTGTACCGCCTATGGCGCGACGCGGGGTACGTGGCCGGTGCGCTGGTGGCTGGCGCTGCGGCTGATGCGTTTGGCCTGCCGGTCGCCATGCAGGTCGTCGCCG